>NZ_QTVP01000009.1:0-99206 GCF_003460645.1 Faecalibacterium sp. OF04-11AC
CGCGGGGGCGGCGCTCTGCGGCTCTGGACTGCAGGGCAGCCGAGCGGGTCTGGGCACGGCCCTTGGCCGCTGCGGCACGCAGGCCGTTGACTTCCGCCTTGGTCAGCTCACGGTAAGTGCCCGGCTTGAGCATTCCCAGCTTGACAACGCCCTCGGCGTTCCGCTTGAGGCGGACGACCTCAAGGCCCACAGCCTCGCACATCCGGCGGATCTCACGGTTTTTGCCCTCTTTCAGGGTCATTTCCATGACGGTGCGGCCCGGCTCATCGGTGACGACATTGATGGCACAGGGCATGGTCTTGGTGCCATCGTCCAGCACGACGCCGGAGCTCATTTTCAGGAGCTGCGCCTCATCGGCGCGGGGCTGGACGGTCACGCGGTACAGCTTGGAGATGCCGCCCGAAGGGTGGGTGACCGCCTGTGCAAAGGCACCGTCGTTGGTCATCAACAGCAGGCCCTCGCTGTCCTTATCCAGGCGGCCCACCGGGTACAGGCGGGCCGGGATATCGCTCACCAGCTCCATGACGGTCTTGCGGCCCAGCTCATCGCTGGCGGTGGTGACATAGCCGCGGGGCTTGTACAGGGCCAGATAATAGAGCTGCTGATTTTTCTGGATGTAGATGCGCTCATCATCCACATGCAGCACATCACGGTTGGGGTCCATCTTGTCGCCCACCTTGACGGGGTGGCCGTTGACCTTGACGCGGCCCTCGGCAATGATCTGCTCGGCCGCACGGCGGGAGCACAGCCCCTGCTCGCTCATGATCTTCTGAATACGTTCTTCTGCCATAGTAGTTCTCCTTGTGCGCCTCCCGGCGCTCAAAAGCGCACTCTGCTGCGAGTGCGCGGTGGTTACGGCTGCGGGGGGTTCCTATCATTTCTATCATCAGGAAATCTCCGCAGGCACGGCGGGTTACTGTGCCGGTTTGGTTTCTTCTGCTGCAGCGGGCACTTCGTCTTTCTTCAGCAGAGCGCTGACCTTTTCCACCAGCTCGGGGATCATGGTCAAGGCGCGGTCCACAGTATTGGTGCCATCGGACAGCTGGATGGTGCGGACGCAGCCATCCTTGACGATGAGGAACGCCACGGGCTGGATGTTGACGCCCGCACCGGCTCCGCCGCCAAACAGATCCTTGTTCGCGGCATTCTTGCCGTCAAAATCCGTTCCTGCGGAAGCAAAGCCAAACGACACCTTGGACACCGGGAGGATGGTGGTGCCATCCTCGGTCTGGATGGGTTTGCCGATGATGGTGTTGGAATCTGCCATCTGGCGGATCTTATCCATCGTCACGTTCATTAAACCTTGAATCGGATGCTCAGCCATAAAATCGGCCTCCTCTTATTTTTGTGGGATCTCTCCCCTGCCCCGCCTGCGGCAGTGCACGGGAACAAATGCACCCTACAGTATTCACCATACAGTGCTATTGTAACATAAATCAGATGAACACGTCCAGCACTTTTTCGCGCCAGAACTCGTAAAGAACGCGCACAGCGGCACAAACGATGAAAAACAGCCGCGCCGATACCCGGAACGAGACCCGGTCTTCCACGGTGGGCTCCGCACTGCCGAAATCCGGCAGGAGGCGCAGCTCCTCAAAATCCAGGAAGATAAAGCGATCCAGAACACCCAGTGAGGTGTAGAGCCAGGCGTTCAGCTTGCCATAGGTGCGGGCCGCCTGCGCGGGGTCTTCTCCCCGGACACCAAGGCAGATGCGGATTTTGGTAAGCCGCAGCGCCCCGAAGATCGCCCGGGTCAGCCGCCCGGCTCCCCGCAGCATCGTACAGATGATGTTGAGGGTGAGTTTTGCCTTTTTGCGGGGAGGCGTTTCTTTTTTCGGCTTTGCGGGTTTTGCTGCTTTTGCCGCCGCCTTTTTCGCTTTGCGTTCCGCACGCCAGGCGCGGAATTTTGCTTTCAGTTTACCAAGCGGGCCCTTGGGTTCTTCTGGTTCGGCAGGCTCGGGCTTCGGATACTGGAACACCGGAAATGCAAGGCCCAGTGCCCCTGCTTTTACGGTGAAGACGCCCTGCTCCCACTGCACATCGGCACAGAACGGGCAGAACAGTACCAGCGCCAATAAAACCATCCCGATCAGCAGCAGGATGCCAACCAACTTTAATAGAAAAAGCAGCACCGCCCCCAGTGCGGAAAAGAGCGCCAGCAGCACACTCATTCGTTTGCCTCCTCTGTTTTTGTTGTTTCATCCTCCGCGCTGTGCACCGGAGGCAGGTCCGCCAGGCTGGACAGGCCAAAGCACCGTAGGAAGACATCGGTCGTACGGAAGCTGACCGGGCGGCCCGGCAGGTCCAGACGGCCTGCCTCTTCGATCAGGCCCTTTTCCAGCAGGCTGGTCACGCTGGACGATGAATCCACGCCGCGCACCTGCTCGATGAATGCACGAGAGACAGGCTGGTTATAGGCAATGACGGTCAGAGCTTCCATTGCGGCGGGCCCCAGCGGTACCGCGCGGCGGGCATCCAACAGGCGGCGGATGCAATCGGCCCACTCCGCTTTGGTCGAGAGCTGCCAGCGGGTATCCAGATGGAGCAGGCACAAGCCGCTGTCCTCCCGCTGGTAACGGGTGCGCAGGTCTTCCAGTGCCGCTTCCACACTGGCCTGAGGCAGCTGCACTGCCTGTGCCAGTTTGTCCGCGCTGATGGGATCAGCTGCTGCAAACAGCATGGCCTCTACTGCCGCCCGGATCTGTTTCTGGTTCATTTAATCTCCTTTTTGCGGCTCAGATGGCCGCGGTGCATGGTCATTTCGCCCGTCGGGCCCAGCTGTACCCGCCCGCCGCGCACCAGTTCCAGCAGGGCCAGAAAGGTTGCCACGTTGGTGCCGCGGGTCTGGCGGCGGGAGAACAGCTGGTTCATCCTTGCCGCGCCGCCCGCAATGAGCTGGCGCAGGATATACACCACCCGGCTGCTGACCGACACCTGCGGCGCGGACACCAGCGGTTCAAACTGCTCCCGCGTGGGCATCCGGCGCAGAGCGGTACGCCCCATCAGGGCCTGCCAGCAGTCTGCCAGCACCTGCGGAGAGTGATGCAGCAGGTAGGTCTGGTCCCACTCCAGCTGGACCGGGCAGCGGACAAAGACCGGAGCTGCCTCTCCCCGCTCCCGCAGCCGCGCGGCCATCCGGCGGCACTGCTCGTACTCAATGAGCTGCCCGGTAAGCTCCTGCTTCATCCGCTCACCCTCTTCGCTGCGGGGCAGGAGCAGATAGCTTTTCATCTCCACCAGATGGGCCGCCATCTCAATGAACGCGCTGGCGATCTCCGGGTCAGCCGCCTGTGCTGCTTCTACCGTGCGGGTGTACTGGTCAATGAGGGTCAGGATCGGAATATGGTGCAGGTCCATCTTGTGCTTGGCCACCAGTGCCAGCAGCAGCTCCAGCGGGCCATCGAAATCTTCGAGGTGGAACGTCAGTTCGTCGGCCATCAGATCACCGCCCCAAGGCTGGCATAATAAGCGGCGTATGCGATGCGGTCAATGTAGAATGTGCCCAGGTCCAGCAGGTTCCAGACCAGATCGTTCAGCACACTGAGAGGGCCGTCCAGAAAACGCCCCACACGGCGGCCAGCACAATGATAAGGATGACCCGCTCATACTTCATCACCCCAAAATAAACGCGCTGAGGCAGTACTGCCAGCAGGATGCGGCTGCCATCCAGCGGAGGCACCGGAATGAGGTTGAACACGGCCAGCCCTACATCCATATACACCAAGTATTGGAGGAAGCGTGCCACGAGAACCGTTCCTTCCGTGATCGGGGCCCAATAATACAGAAGCTTCCAGGCCACCATGGCCAGATACGCCAGCAGCAGATTTGCCACCGGGCCGGCCAGCGCGGTAAGAGCCATGCCCCACTTCGGATTTTTAAAATTGCGCGGGTCGGTAGAAACGGGCTTTGCCCAGCCCACTCCGGCAAACACCATGCACAGCGTGCCCAGCAGGTCAAAATGTTTGAGCGGGTTGAGCGAGAGCCGCCCCTCCCGCTTGGCAGTATCATCCCCCAGCAGCCAGGCCGCCAGTGCGTGTCCGGCCTCGTGGAACGGGATGGCCACCAACGCCACCAGTGTACGGATGAGGTAATAGAGTCCCTGTGCCGTCATGTCTTTCTCCAATCAGCAAAATAATATACAGTTTTATTGTACTATTTTTTTGCCGTTTCGGCAAGCATTTGGAGCCTCTTGAAAAAAAGCCGCAAAAAAATCAAAAAGGGACTTGCTTTTTGCGGCGTTCTCTGGTAAAATAGTCAAGCTGATTATTTTGAATTCCTTATTTCACTGCTAGGAGGTGCAACTACCATGGCAAAATGTGAATGCTGCGGCAAGGGCGTTACCTTTGGTATCAAGGTTTCCCACTCCCATCGCCGTTCCAACCGTACCTGGAAGCCGAATGTCCGTCGTGTCAAGGCGGTCGTGGAGGGTTCTCCCAAGTATATCTACGCATGCTCCCGCTGCCTGCGCGCTGGCAAAGTTACCCGCGCTGTCTAAGTTGATGCATGTTGCCGGTCACTTTGTCGAGTGGCCGGCTTTTTTGTTCTAATTTTTACAGGGAGGGACACCAAATGGCATTGCCCAGCGACCCCATCATGCTGTTGAGCGTGGTCAATTTGAAACTGCGGGATTTTTACCCCAGCCTGGATGCGCTGTGTGACGACCTGGATGCGGATCAGACAGCGCTCTGCGCCAGCCTTGCCGCTGTGGGGTACGAATACGACGCAGCGCGGAATCAGTTTGTGTAACAGGAGGATGCCACCATGGATGGTATTTATTATAAGGAATGGAGCGCGGTGCTGGACCGCGCCATGGAGTTTAAGCGCTACGGCCACAGCGGCGTGCCGGTGCTGGCACTGCCTGCCCGGGGCGGCCGCTTTTACGATTGGGAGAACAACGGGATGCCCGAAGCCGTGGCCAGCCTGCTCCACGCGGGCAAGGTACAGCTTTTTTGTGCCGACAGCATTGACGGCGAGAGCCTGCTGGCCGGGAATTCCACTCCCCGCCGCCGGGCCGAGATGCAGGAGAAGTATTTCCTCTACCTGACCACCGAGCTGGCTCCCCACATCCTGGCCCTGACCGCCGACGAACCCAAGACAGAAGCGGACGAGAAAGCGGCTAAGGCCGCATCCACCCCGGTGCTCTGGTGCGCAGGCGTGGACACGGGCGCTTATCAGGCCATCAACTGCCGTCTGCGCCGCCCGGAGCTGTTTGCGGGTGCCATCGGCCTCTCCGGCCTGTATGACATGAGCCGTTTTATGGGCAGTGAGGCCGATGACCTCATCCTGCGCAACAGCCCGCTGAACGCACTGGCTGAAAAGGGCATTTACAACGCCGCTGCCCTTTCCAAGGCTGAGGAAAACAGCCTGTTGCTCTGTGCCGGGCAGGGCGCTTACGAAGACGATGCTCGCGCGGACACCAAAGCGCTGCAGGCCGCGCTGGAAGCTGCCGTCCTCCCCTGCCATGTAGAGCTGTGGGGCAATGATGTCTCCCACGACTGGTACTGGTGGGGCAAAGAGCTGGGCATGTTTGCCCAGCGTATTTTTGGGTAAGCAGAACACCCTGTTAAGGAGGAACGACCATGCCGGAATTTATCATTGGAGCACGCGGCCATGATTTTGGCCGTCAGACCCCGGAAGCGCTGTTTTCTGCCATCGGGCAGGCAGGTTTCCGCTGCACACAGCTGGCGTTTACCAAGGCCATTGAGGGCGTTAAAAGCTATGCCGATGTGACCCCCTCCCTGGTAGAGACTGCCCGTGTGGCATCCAAAGCTTCCAACGTCGGCATTGCTGTAGACGGCACCTATGTGGAGCTGAGCTATGCCGATGAGGATAAACGCAAAGCGGAAGTGGCCAAAGTGTTGAGCCAGATCCCCGTAGCAAAAGCACTGGGCGCTGGCTGCATGGGCAGCGAGACCACCAATATGGCAAAACAGCCGGGTATCAGCCGGAAAGAGGCCCAGGAAGCGCTGCTGCGGAGCCTGGGTGAGATTCTGCCAGCCTGCGAAGAACAGGGCGTGCTGTTTGCCGTGGAGTGCGTTTACTACCATGCCATGAACACCCCGGAGGCCGTCAAGATGGTGCTGGACACGATGGCAAGCCCCAACCTGCGGGTCATCTGCGATTTTGCCAACTATGTCGGCCCGGAGAATGCTTCCGTGGACGCCCAGCGCCGCCTGTGGGACAAAGTGGGCAGCTGGTATGGCGATAAAATCGTGGCGGTCCATTTCAAGGGCCAGAATTTCCAGCCGGACGGCACCCTCTACTCCACCAGCCTCGAAGACTCCTGCGTGGACTATGCAGGCGGTTTTGAAATGCTGCGCCAGATGCCGCAGGCATCGCTCCCGGTACTGCGGGAGGAAGCCGTACCTGCCCGCGCGGCCAGCGATATTGCATTTATGAAGCAGTTCGTCTCCTAAATCCAACCTGCACATGCAAAGGCCCCTGCCTCCGGTTTCGCGGAAGCAGGGGCCTTATGCTATCTTATCTTGAATTTTCTGATTTTACAGAGGCTCAGAGGATCGTGATGCGGCCTGCACCATAGGGATTCTCATAATCCAGCAGGTAGCCCGGGTAATCGGCCAGCGGGCTGTTGGCGCTGGTGAGGTGCGGCAAACCATCGCCATCCGCGCCGCCAAACATCATGGCATAGCTGGACATGACCAGATAATCCTCGGAGACATAGTCCTTGATGAGCTCTGCGCCATCAAACATGGCAAAACCGTCGCCCAGATTGCGCAGAGTGTAGTTCATGCCGGCCAGAGCGTATTTCCGCTCCGGATCCAACGGGACATAATCACCCAGGACCTTGTCATAGATCTTGACGTTCTGGACGCGCGGCGTGCCGGTGGCGCTGCCCATCCAGACGTTCTTCTCGTCGGTGGGGACGGTATTGGGGATCTCGGTGTGGATCTCATAGGTCGCGCCTGCCACATGCAGGAAACCGCCGTTCTCCTGGCCGGAGCCTGCAAAGCGGGCGGCAAACTCCAGAGCGTCCTGGATCTGCTTGCCCGTCACGGACATCAGACAGGCCACGTTGCCAAAGGGGCTGACCGTCTTGCAGGTCTTGAAGCTCCAGGCACCTGCCGGGACATCGGCACGGATGCCGCCGCCGTTCATGACCGCGATATCGCAGTGCAGCTCTTCGATCTCATTGAAGTAGGCGTAGATGCCGTCGGCCACAAAGTCGCCGAGGTTGGTCTCTGCCGAGCGGATGCGGCGCTTGCCGGTCTCTGCATCGCTGATATAGAACTCGCCGTCGCCCACTGCGATTTCCTCGCCCAGCATATCGTCCACATCGGCGACCCACTCTTTGGCAATGGCATCCACCACCGGGTCCGCGCCCTCATAGGTGGAGATGAGCGTGGTGGTAATGGTGCCTACAGCACTCTCTGGGTTGATGGTCATACAGCCGATATTCTTAAAGTAGGAGCCGGTCTGGGTCAGTAACACAGGGGTACCTGCGGCATCGGCAACCGTCTCACCCGCCATCACCGTGTGGGAATGGCCGTCGATGAACGCGTTGAAGCCGGTGGTGTGGGCAATGACATCCTTGCTGGTCCAGGGAGCGGACGAGGGATCGACACCCAGATGGCCCAGGCCGATGATATAATCCGCGCCAAGGGTCTTTGCCTTGTCGATGGCTTTCTGGACGGCATCGTACAGCTTGGCACCGTCGTCACCGCCGAGGATATCATAGATATAACGGGTCTGCTTGGCGTTCATGAAGTAGGCCGGAGTGGACTTGGTAAAGGTTTCCGGTGTGGTAATGCCCACAAAGGCCACAAAGGCACCCTTGATATTGAAAAGCTTGATGCTGGGCAGGACCCGCAGACCGCTACGCCGATCGATCCAGTTGCAGGAAACGTACGGAAAATCCGCTTCCTTGAGGACCATTTTTGCGCGGTCCATGCCGTAGTCAAACTCATGGTTGCCCGGCGTGGCCAGATCATAGCCTGCCTCATTCATCAGCCGGATGATGGTGGCGCCATCGTCCATGGAGCCGTATGCCGTGCCCTGGATATGGTCGCCAGCATCCACCAGCAGCACATTCTTGCCCTGCTCCTCATAGCTCTTCTTGAGGGCTGCGATGGAAGCATAGGTCAGCTCCGGGGATTTGTGGTCGATGTAAGTATGGACATCGTTGGTATAAAGGATGGTGATTTCCGGCAGCTTGCCTTTGCCAAAGCAGGCAGACGCCGAGGGAGCTCCTACGGCCACAGCGGCGGCAGCCGTAGTGACACCAGCGGTTTTCAAAAAGCTGCGGCGAGAGATAAATCGTTTCACGAAGAACGACCTCCTTTTGTTTTTTCCGGTTTTGGCAGCGACGGGCTCTTTCCCCTGCGCTGCACTGTTGAGTTAAGCTTAACACAAAATGCAGCTTCCGGCAAGAGCAAAATGTCAAATATGCGTAAAATTCATTCACAAAAAGACATTCTTTTTAGAAGCTTTCTCGAAAAAGCAAAGAAAAGCCGGGCCCTGCCTCCTGCCTCAGGAGAGTAGAACCCGGTTTTTCCGAAAAGAGGAACGACCCAAAACAGGTCTGGGAAACATCAGATCGCGTTATATTTCTTGAGGAATTTTTCAAGGTCGGTGCCCTCGATCTTCCGCAGCGCTTCTTTCAGGGCAAGTTTCTTTACAAACGGCAGCTCCATATCCGTGAGCTTTCTGCCGTCCCGGAGCTTGACCGCGGCATCAATCAGGCAGCGGACATCGTAGGTGCTGCCCCAGACCTCGGGCACGCCGCGGTCAATGCTGAGCAGGCTGTACACCGCCACCATACCGGTGCGCATGGAATACTCCGTGGTGAAGATGGTATCCCGCGGCGTCTCGGCAAACTGGCCCAAAAATGCGAAGTTTACAGCGTCTTTCGGCACCACGTCGGGCCGGTCACCAATGGCGCGGGGCATGAAGAACGCATCAATATAGGGCATCATGACCGGCACTGTGTTGGCGCTGTGCTCGGCCAATTCCTCGATCTTGTCCGTCGGCACGCCCAGATGGTACAGCCACTCCATGCAGATCTCCTTGCCGGTGCAATCCCTCATGGATTTCTTGACGTAATCGCCGGGCTTATCGCTGAACAGGCCGTAGACCCAGACACAGAGCTGGTTTTTGGGCTGATCCCGGAACTGCTGTTGGCGATTGAGAGTCCAGCTGAGGAGCCAGCTGGAATCCTTGACCGTGACGATGCCGCCCGTGACGGTATGGCCGCTGAACGGATCCCGCTTGCAAATTTTTTCGATATACTGCGGGATGGTATCGTCCAGCGTGGTGATGGTCGCACTCTCCCAGTTGGATTCCTCGGGTTTGGAGCAGAACTTATCCGGGTTGCCGAACGAGGGGTCCTGCGCCGCGACCCGCCGCCAGAGATCCCAGCCATTGCCCGGTTTGATGGTGGGGTCAAAGCCCGCCGCCTTGTCCTGCGCACCCACGGTACAGCTTTCTACACAGCCGCCGTTGGTAATGAAAAGCAGGTCGTTCTCGGTCAGGTCGATGGTCTCCACCTGGCCTTATGGTCTACCGTGATGGAGCTGGCCTGCTTGCGGCCGATCTCAATGTTGAACTGCACATCCGTTACCTTTGTCTCATAAAAGAACTGGACGCCGTGGTCTTTCAGGTAACAGGTCATGGGCAGGATGATGGACTCATACTGGTTATACCGGGTAAAACGCAGGGCCGTGAAATCCGGCAGACCGCCGATGTGGTGGATATACCGCTTGAGGTAGAGTTTCATTTCCAGAGCGCTGTGCCAGTTTTCAAAGGCAAACATGGTGCGCCAGTAAAGCCAGAAGTTGGAGGAGAAAACCTCCTCGTCAAAAACATCGGTGATCTTTTTATCCTGCAATTGCTCGTCCGGGGTGAAGAAGAGTTTCATGATCTCCAGCGCGCCCTGATCCGAGATGGCAAATTTGCCATCCGTGTGGGCGTCCTGGCCCTGTTTTTCCGTCGCGCGGCAAAGGGAGGAATTGGGGTCCGCCTTGTTCAGCCAGTAATATTCATCCAGCACGCTGGCACCCTCGGTTTCCAGCGACGGGATAGAGCGAAGCAGATCCCACATGACCTCAAAGTGGTTGTCCATCTCGCGGCCGCCCCGCATGACATAGCCGATATCATATTTATAGCCATCGCAGGCACCGCCTGGGATGGGGTCTTTTTCAAAGATGTGGATGCGCTCGCCTTTCATCTGGCCATCCCGCACCAGATAGCAGGCCGCGGTCAGAGCGGCCAGGCCCGAGCCAATAAGATAGGCCGATTTATGATCGACCCCCTCCGGTTTGCGCGGATGCGCGAATGCCTCATAATTGCCACTGGAATAATACATCAGATCAACCTCCTGAGCATGGTAGGAACTGTGCGCTCTTCTCCGGTACGCGCACCATCGTTGTGGCCTTAGTATACCCGGCTCAGGGCCGCCCTACAACAAACAAAAGGGCGGCAGTGTAAGAATTTTTTACATTCCGCCGCCTTTGATAGTAAAAAAGCACCGGCTCCCGTGCTGCCGGGAACCGATGCTTTTACCACTTGATCGTGTTTGATGGTTTCTGTAATTATTTCTTTTCCGGAGCGACCTCAAAATCGACCTTGCCCAGGTTGACATCGGCACGCACAATGGTGATCATCATGCTGTCGCCCAGGCTCCAGCTCTTGCCGGAGACGGGATCCGAGAGGCGGATGCCCTCGGTGAGGTTGGTGCCGGAGGGGGTCAGGCTGGAAGCAGGCACAAAGCCCTCCACACCATTTTCCAGCTCCACAAACAGGCCGCGCTGGGTCACGCCGGAAATGGTGCCCTCATAGCACTCGCCCAGATGGCGGCGGGCATATTCAGCCTTATAGCAATCCTCGGCCTTGCGCTCGATCTGCATGGCAATGATCTCCCGCTCGCTGGACTGCTTGCTGGCTTTCTCCGCAAAATCGCTGTAGCGGAGGATCATGGTCTCTTTGTCCGTGCCCTGCAGCAGATCCGTCATGATGCGATGGATGGCCAGATCAGGGTAACGGCGGATGGGGCTGGTAAAGTGGGCGTAGTCCTTGAGGACCAGACCATAGTGGCCCTTGGGCTTTTCCTCGTACACAGCCTTGGATATGCAGCGGAGCATTCCGGTGTTGATGATCTGCTCATAGGGAGTGCCGCGCACGCCCTCGAGGATGGCGCTCAGCTCCTTGGGGGTGGGCACCTCTTTTGCAAAGTGGTCATTGATCCCGCAGGCCTGCAGCAGAGCGTGCAGACGCTCCAGCTTCTCGGCGTTGGGCTCCTCGTGCACACGGTAGACAAAGGGAATCTGCTTGACGCGGGCAAAGTGGGCCGCGCACTGGTTGGCCAGCAGCATGAATTCCTCGATCATGGACTCGCTCTCACCGGAGGTGCGCTTCTTGACGTCGATGCAGTGGCCGTCCTCGTCAAGGATGAGCTTGACTTCACCGCTCTCAATGTCCATGCATCCGCGCTCCTTGCGCAGGCGGGCACGGTGACCGTACAGCTCTTTCATGGCAGGCAGCTGGTTCAGCACCTCGGCATACTTGGCCTTGATCTCAGCATCCGCGGTCCCGGCCAGCAGGGCATTGATCTCAGAGTACACGCCCTTGACCCGGCTGCAGATGATGGACTTGACAAAACGGTAATCGGTCAGGTTGCCGTCTTGATCCAGCCGCATGAGGCAGGAGAACGCCAGACGCAGCTCTTTCTCATTCAGAGAGCAGATACCATTGGAGAGCTGCTTCGGCAGCATGGGGACGACCTGGTCGGCATAGTAAACACTGGTAGCACGGCTGAATGCTTCATTGTCCAGCTCACTGCCAGGCTTGACATAATTGGAAACATCCGCAATGTGGACGCCCAGCTCAAAGCCGCCGTCAGAAGTCTTGGTCAGGCTGATGGCATCGTCGATGTCCTTGGTCTCGGCGCTGTCGATGGTGAAGATGGGCAGGGCACGCAGGTCCATGCGGCCCTCACAGTCGGCCTCGGAAACCGCCATGTCCTCAAACTTTTTGGCTTCTTCCCGCACCTTATCCGGGAAACGGCTGCGGATGTCCTTGGCGTAGAGCAGAGCCTTGGCGCAGCGCTTGGCCTCGTCCGAGCTGCCAAACCGCATGGCAACACCCACGCGGTGGTCTTCCTGACGGTTGCCGCGCATGAGGATCTCCACAGCGACCTTGTCGCCGTCCTTGGCACCGCCTCGCAATCCCGCATGAGCTGCATGGAAATGGCCGGGCAGTCGTCCGGGACGAATTTCAAACGGCCATCCACCCGGCGGGCCGTGCCAACCAGGTCATTTTTCTCGGTGAGGATGGCAAGGATCTCGCCCTCATCACTTCCCTCCACACGGGGGTGGGCAAACTTCTCCACCAGCACCTCATCGCCCGGCATGGCACCGCGGGTAAAGCGGCCCGGAATAAAGATATCACTGGTGCCATCGTCCAGCATAACAAAGGCAAAGTTCTTCCCCAGCTTGACCACCTTGCACAGCAGGGCTTTCTCCGCGCGGCCCGAGCGGACGGTGAAGAACACGCCCTGCTTCTGGCAGATGACCGCCTCATGCACCAGCTGGTCCAGTGCTTCCATCACCTTGCGGTCCGCACCGCGGTCTCCGCCAAACTTCGCTTTCAGATCCTTGACGGTGCAGGGCTGGTTTTGGATCGCATGTTCAATTTTATCGCGTAACGGCATAATTTTCTCCTTACTTCCAACGGCTCTGCCTCCACCGGGCTGCGAGCCTTTTCACACAGCGGGCACACTCCCGCACTTCCCTCCTGCCGCCCGCGGCACATCCCCGAGGCAGCAGCTTCTCCTAACGAGTCATCAAATGATTTTGGGTATTTCCGGGCAGAAAAACAGCCCCGTCCTACACGGGGCTGCATACGCGTGCTCAGGCCAGACGGCTTGCAAACACACAGGCCAGGATCGCCACCACAAAGAAGACGATGCCTGCAATGCGGGTCACCTTTGCCAGCATCTGGTCGGCCGGGGTCAGGCGAGCATTGTTCGCGCCGTAGGCACTCCCGTTGATGGCGCCGGACAGCCCCTGACCATGGGTGTGCTGCATCAGAGTGAGGAACACGATAGCGGCAGAAACGATGAGCAGGATGACGCCGCCGACGATTTCAATGACAGACATGGATGAAACGCTCCTTTGATTTATCAAAAATTTAAGATCAACCATACAAATACAAGTATATAGTATCATACTCCGTGTGAAATTGCAAGCAAAATTGAATTTTACTCCCCTGCAGCGTCCAAAGCGTCACACACCTGCGCGAAGATGGCCGCACTGGTCCGCGACAGGCCTGTCTGGCCGTCCTGCAGCACCACAATGGTATAGCGTGGGTTCCGGGCCGGATAGAAGCCTGCAAACCAGTAATTTTTCAGCTCTTTTCCCGCCGCAAACTGGCCGGTCTGGGCGGTGCCCGTCTTCCCGGCGGCGGTGCCCTCTGTGGGGGCCGCCTCATGGCCCGTGCCCTCCGTGACAACACTTGCCAGCAGCTCCCGCAATGCCCGGGCAGTCTGTGCAGAGAACACCCGCCGGGCGCCGCGGTGGGCCAGTGCGGTCAGCGGTTCACCGGTCGTTTCATCCAAAGTGCATTCCAGAAAGAGTGGCTCCCGCCAGATACCGCCCGCCGCAATGGTGTTTATCATGGCGGCAATTTGGATCGGTGTAGCCAACAGCTCCCCCTGCCCAAAGCAGAAATTGGCAAAAGCCCCGCTGGATGTGAGTGTTTCCGCCTCCGGCAGCTGACCTGCAGCCGTGCTCAGGGTGTCTGCCAAATTCAGCGCCCGGCCAAAGCCGAGGCGGACAGCCATTTCCCGCACCCGCTCCGGGCCAAGCTCCTGCCCCAGCCGGATAAAATATCCGTTGCAGCTTTTCTGCAGGGCGGCTGCCAGATCCACTTCTCCGTGAGGGACACCTCCGGCACAGCGGAACACCTGCCCATCCACAACGCAATAGCCCGGGCAATCCCACACAAGGCCCGTCTTCCCCGCTTCCAGCGCCGCGGCAGCCAATACCGGCTTGAAAACAGAACCCACCGCATAGGCCTGAAATGCCCGGTTCACAAGCGGGCTGTCCGGAGCATTCAGGCTGGCGGAGACATTTTCCGGGTCAAAGCCCGGTGTACTGGCACAGGCCCGCACTTTTGCACTGGCCGCATCCAGTACCAGAATGCAACCGCTCTGCATCGTCTGGACCGCCACGGCTTCTGCCGCGCGCTGGATGGACCGGGAGAGAGTCAGTTGAACCCCCACTGCGCCGCTGTCCGATTTTACGAGCTCCGGCTCTGTCCCGCTCCGGAGCTTTCCCTGTGCGTTGACCGCACAGACCAACTTGTCCTGTGCCCCGGTGCCGGAGAGCAGATCCTCCAGCGCTGCCTCCAGCCCTGCGACGCCGTGCCCCTCGCCATCGAGATAGCCCAGCAGGGCCGACGCCAAAGGTGCATCCCCATAGCGGCGCGGGACGGCATAGCACCACGCGCCCATTGCAGAGACATCCCGCGTCACCTCCACCAGAAACGGCCGGGAGGCGTTCCGTTTCTGGTAGAGCATTGCCTGACCGGCCTTGCTGGCATACGGGTAAAGTTTTGTGTAGCTTCCCTCCCCGGGCAGACTAAGCGCCAGCCACTGCTCCCCAAGCCCGGTGAGCAGGTGACCATTGCAATCGTAAAAATTGCCCCGCCGGGCCGGGAACGTTAGTGTGGCTGTGCTCTGCGCTTCCGCCCGGGCTGCATAGGCCGTGTTGGAGCAAAGCCAGAACAGCCTGCACAGCACCACTGCAAAGCCAAGCAGCAGTGAGCCATATAGCACCAGCACCCGACGGCCCGACATCAAAAGCCCCCTCTCCCGTTCCATATCCGGTTACAGTATGGACGAAAAAGAAAGAATGCATTCGTCAAGCTCTTAAAGAAAGACGCAAAAGAGGCGGAACCTCCGAAGAGACTCCGCCTCAAAAGTGCGCTTAACAGTATTTGCAGTTTTAGGGAGCGACTGCGACTTAGTACATGCCGCCCATGCCGCCCATATCACCAGCAGGTGCTGCGGGTGCCGGGGGTTCCGGCAGGTCAGCGACCAGGCTCTCAGTGGTCAGGACCATCTCAGCAACGGAGGCTGCGTTCTCCAGAGCGGAACGAGTGACCTTGGTCGGGTCCACAATGCCAGCGGCGATCATATCGTCCACGAAGACCTCGTTCTGAGCGTCGAAGCCGTAGTTGGGCTTGTTGGCAGTGATGATCTTGTCGATGATGACGCTGCCCTCGAGGCCGGCGTTCTTGGCGATCTGGCGCAGAGGAGCTTCCAGAGCCTTGAGGACGATGCGGGCACCGGTGCGCTCGTCACCCTCCAGGGTATCACACAGCTCACGGACAGCGGGGATGGCGTTGATGGGAGCGGTACCGCCGCCGGCCACAACGCCTTCCTGAACAGCAGCCTTGGTTGCGTTCAGAGCGTCCTCAATGCGGAGCTTCTTATCTTTCATCTCGACTTCGGTAGCAGCACCGACCTTGATGACAGCCACACCGCCGGCCAGCTTTGCCAGACGCTCCTGCAGCTTCTCACGGTCGAAATCGCTGGTAGCAGCCTCGATCTGGTTGCGGATCTGAGCCACACGGTTGTGGATGGCTTCTTTGTCGCCTGCACCGCCGACAATGGTGGTGTTCTCCTTGGTGACCTTGACCTGACGTGCATGGCCCAGCATCTGCAGGGTTGCATCTTTCAGCTCATAGCCCAAATCAGAGGAGATGACGGTGCCGCCGGTCAGGGTTGCGATATCCTGCAGCATCTCCTTGCGGCGGTCACCGAAGCCGGGAGCCTTGACAGCAACCACGGTAAAGGTGCCACGCAGACGGTTGACGATCAGGGTGGACAGGGCCTCGCCCTCGATGTCCTCTGCAATGATGAGCAGCTTCATGCCGTTCTGAACCACCTGCTCCAGCAGGGGCAGCAGATCCTGAATGACGCTGATCTTCTTATCGGTGATGAGGACAGCGGCGTCATCCAGGACAGCCTCCATCTTCTCGGTATCGGTAACCATATACGGGGTCAGGTAGCCGCGGTCAAACTGCATACCCTCGACGATCTCGTTGTAGGTCTCAGCGGTGGTCTTGTTCTCCTCAATGGTGATGACGCCATCGGAGGTGACTTTCTCCATTGCCTCAGCGATCAGGCGGCCGATCTCAGGGTCGCCAGCAGAAATGGTGCCGACACGAGCGATGTCGTTGGCATCCTTGACTTTCTGGCTGTGTGCCTTGATGGTCTCAACAGCCTTGGCAACAGCCTTGCTCATGCCGCGGCGGATGTCCATCGGGTTTGCACCGGCGGTGACATTCTTCATGCCCTCGGTGACCATCGCCTGTGCCAGAACGGTTGCAGTAGTGGTACCGTCGCCTGCCGCGTCGTTGGTCTTGGTAGCGACCTCACGCACCAGCTGTGCACCCATGTTCTCGAACTCGTCTTTCAGCTCGATCTCTTTTGCAATGGTCACGCCATCATTGGTGATGACCGGGGCGCCAAACTTCTTGCTCAACACCACGTTGCGGCCCTTGGGGCCCAGGGTGATCTTCACGGTGTTTGCCAGCGTATCAATGCCAGCGCACAGTGCCTTGCGGGCATCCTCGCCCTGCTTAATCTGCTTAGCCATAATCAAATCGCTCCTTTTATAAAGCTCGAATTTCTTTTATTGATGAGGGGAAACTGCTCAGTCTTCCACCACGGCCAGGATATCGCCCTGGCGCACGATGGTGCACTCCTCGCCGTCCACCTTGACCTCAGTACCGGAGTACTTGCTGGTGAGCACCTTATCGCCCACCTTGACAGTCATCTTGACTTCCTTGCCATCCACGACGCCGCCGGGGCCAACCGCAACGACCTCAGCCACCTGGGGCTTCTCTTTGGCACTACCGGTCAGGATGATGCCGCTCTTGGTGGTCTCCTCGGCCTCAACAGTCTTGATAACAACGCGGTCTGCAAGAGGAATGATCTTCATAGTTCTTGCCCTCCTATAGTAAAATATAATGAAAACAATTTAGCACTCCGGGCGCTTCTTTGCATGTCGTCCGGTTCTTTAGCACTCCATTTCTCTGAGTGCTAAGTGTATTGTACTCATCTCCGGGGTAAAAATCAAGAGGTTTGGGGCATTTTTTTGTTAAGTTTTTGTGTACGTTCCATTGAATCAACGTACTATCGCTATTTATTGTTCAAAAATGTATAAATAGCATCTTTTTATTCCCCGTTAATCCGTTCTTTTCCACCTCTCACAAAGTTTTAGCACTCTCCCACGTCAAAAAACAAAAGTCCCTGTCAGATTCGCTTTTGCAGCGTTTCTGGCAGGGGCCTTTGCCGTTTTGCTATTCTCTTCCCGTCCAACATCTACCATGCATTCTGCTGCTCGCAAAATATCATTCCCGGTCAGAGTCCAGCATTCTCATGCAACATTTACCCTCCATTTTGATTTCTCTCTGATTCAGCCTACAGGGCCGTCTGTCAATCCTATGGGGGTGTGCTGTTGCGTCGAGACTTCATTAAAATATCAATGCACGCTCTTTGCGTTCTTCTCCCGCAGCGTCTTGTACAGCTCGTCCGCCGCCAGCGCTTCCTGGGTAAAGGAGTTGTTCTCCCACCAGTTCACCAGCGCTGCCACTACAGTGATGAGCCCCGTCACCAGCTGTTCCAGCTGAGCGTTATCAATGGGCAGCGGGCTCTTGCCAAAAGCACTCAGCAGCTGGTTGGCCAGTGCCAGAATCAGACACAGCGTGCGCACATGGTGCCCGTCGAAATATTCTTCGTCATGGTCATTTTCCTCCATTTTGAAAAATTCTTAACTGTCCCGGATGGGCAGTTCCTTGATCTTGTTGTACAGTGCCGTCCCGGTGCCGTTGCCGCCCAGCTCGTGGTAGCTTTCATAGATGTAGCCCACGTTCGTCAGCCCCTCCATGTCCACCCATTCCTGCTTGAGGTAAAAATGGGAGCTCTGGTACAGTCGGTCATGCAGCAGCGCCTTGATGGCCTTTTTCATGTTCTTCTGTTCTTTTACAGTGTCCCAGACGGTCTTCCCCAGCCACCCCAGCACAGCGGCCAGCCCGCTGAATGCCAGTTCGCCCAGGTGCTCCAAGATAAATGTCTGCGTGTCTTTCACCCCCTCACATTTTCCAGCGCGCTTTTGCCTTCCGTACGTCCACATGCACCCAGCCCTTGGCCCGGCCGCTCTTCTTCGGGTACAGGCCGATGCCGCCGGTGTTCGGCAGCAGAGTCTCGACGTACTGGGCCACAAACTCAGGCGGGGTGTCCTTCACCTGGATGTCTGCCGCGGTGCCGTACAGGTGCTGGCTCTTCGGGCTGCCGCCTACTTTCTTGTTGTGGGTCACCGTGCGGTAGGCGCTGGTAATGGTCACCGGACGGTTGAAATGGTCCCGGATGTTCTGCAGCAGCTGCACCAGTTCATCGCACACGAAGATCGTGTTGGAGCCATCCTTGCAGGCAAACTCTCTTACCCTAAAGTTGGCGCTCAGTTTCTTCTCGCCGTCCTTGGCGAGAGAATAGCTTTCGATTCTCATGGTTTTTCACCTCCATGTCGTTTCCCATTTTCTATTCGTCAACGTTACTTTTATGTAGTCGCTCTTACCATCTGCTGCAGTAGCAGTAACAGTTATCCATACGGAGGTGTTAAATGCTCCACTAACAGTGGCTCGTATATAAACATACCCATTACTGTCGGCAATCATGGTTGTTGATGACGTAAATCTTATTTGGCCGCTGTTCTTAGTGAACGTAACTGACCGATTCGTGGCATTTGTTGGTGTAAGCTTAAAATAGATCCAAAGATCATTGTAATTGGAACTGTTCAAATGATCAAAAGCAATCCCCGTCACCGCCACATAGCTCTGGTACACCAGCCTGGCCTTGCCGCCAACGCCGACGTACGCTTTCTTGACTTTTCTCGCCTTTCCGCCCACGCCGACATACAGGGCTTTCACTTTGCGGGCCTTGCTGCCCACGCCCACGAGTAAATTCTTTCCCATTTTGATTTCTCCCAAAAAGAAAAAGAGCCTACGATTTCTCGTAGACTCTCATTCAAATTTTTTCTTTGTTTCAGGTCAAATCCATCGGTAATGCGGCTTCTCCTCGTGGAACAGCCTCCACCGCAGCGCGTCGTCCACAAAGATGCAGATCACACTCAGCGCCGCCCACAGCAGGCTGAACGGCAGGCAGATCTGTCCCAGCAGGTTGCAGGGCAGGCCCGAGTAGTCCCAAATGCCGAGGCCCAGATATAAATTCAGGATGACCCCCGCTACTAGCTCCACGGCTGTCACCAGGGCGCTACCGCAGACCGCCTGCTTCCAGATGGGCATTTCCCAGGCAGGTAGTTGTTTAAGCCCCCGATGAGCACAAAGCACACCCCGCCCACGATGCCCATGGTCAGTGGGTGCGGCCCCGCCAGAGCAGCTCCACCCCCATGTAGAGCATCCCGCCCAGCGCCGCTAAGATGGATAGTTTCACAAATTCCCGTTTCATCGCTCCATTGCTCCATTTTGAATTTTTTGCGCAAGCCTTCCCTCTTTGCCAAGGGCTCGCCCTTTGGGAGAGCTGGCGAGCGTCAGCGAGACTGAGAGGTCTCCAGCTTCTTCGCAATGGCCTCCACCTGCTCTTTTGCCTTCTGCAAGATGTCCGCCACCTCGGCTTTCAGGTCCTCCGGCAGCTCCACGCCATAGGAGATGCCCTTCAGCACCTCAAGGCTCGTCTCCCGGCCGATCCACCGCCGCAAAGCGTTGTTATAGGTGGTCTGCTGGGTGATGGCGCTCTGTTTTGCCGTGTACAGCGTCACGATGTCAGCTGCGGAGTACAGCTTGCACTGCTTTCCGTCTGCGTGGTAGGGGTAGGCCGTGGCCCCCAGCATCACAGCGTTGAACACGCCGTCGATGTTGGATTGGTCAGGCACTTCCAGTGAGAAATGCTCCTGCGTCCCGTCCCCGAACAGCACGTCGATGCCCGCCGTGATGGCAGCTTCGCAAGCGTCGGAGGCTTCCTCCAGCTTTTTCGCCCGCAGTGTTTCCATCTGCTCTTCCTCGGTGGGCGGGGTGGGCACTTCGCCGTACTCGTACACCGTGTAGGTGCTGTTTTCGATGCTGATGCCCCAGTATTTCTCGCCCGGGGCCGCATTCTGGTTGTGCTCCTCCACCGTTTTGCTGATGGCGTCGTAGGTGGCAAAGTTCTCCCCCTCTTCCACCGGGGCAGTGTAACCTGGCTGAATCAGTTCCATGTTCTATCCTCCTGACGAGGGCGACAGGACCCTCCATTTTGAATTTTCTCGAAACCTAAGCGAGACTGAGCAGTTTATTCCTTATTCATATACCAGCAGCACCTTGCCGCTCTCCAATGCACTCCCCGCTCCCGGGTCGCTGCTCTGGCTGGCGATCACGTACCCCTGCACATTGTTGGCTTTCCCGGCATTGGTTGCGTAGTCTGCCGTGCCGTTCACGTTTCCGTGAAAATTGCCGTCGCTGGACGAGAAATAGCTCTTGAACACCCCGTTCAGCGCAATGCGCAAAAAGCAGTTCGCGTCATCCAGCAGGTTCAGTACCAGGTTTCCCTGGTCAGACGCCGTGGTCTGGTAGTAAATTTCCGCCCCGTCCGTGGAGCCGGAAAAGCTGATCTTTTTCGATTTCGCCACGTCCCCGATGGCCGGGAACGCAATGTCCCCGCTCACGGTGCCACCAGTCTTGTCAAGCTTTTTGTCAAGTGCATCGCCAACCGCTTTTGCGTCGGCGGACATGTTTTCCTGGCGCAGCGTGGGGTCGGTCACCAGCATCAGGCTGCCGTCACTGCCCACGCTCATAGGCCCAAATGCCATTTTTAATCTCCTTTCCTCTTAAGCTTTCCCTTTCAAGGGGAGCTGGCGCAAAGCGCCTGAGAGGTCTTTAACGGTATAGTGCTCTTACTCATACACAAACAAAAATTTGTTCGTCGTCAGGCTGCTGTTCGCGCCCGGGTCGCTGGTCTGCGCCCCAAAGGTAAAGCCGTTCACGCTGGCCGCCGTGCCGCCTGCACTCGAAGAACCCGCATAGTTGTGGGTATGGCTGCTGTTGGCTTTGCCGCTGAGCTTCGTGTCCATCTCGCTTTCCGTATAGTAGCGGTCATCGTGGTTGTGAGAACTGGGTGCAAACGTAGTCGGCTTGCCTGTCACAGAATCCCAGCTGTGACTGTGAGATGCCGCTGCAAAATCGTCCACGTTCTTTGCAGCCGCCGTGCCAAGCGTCGGGAAATCGGTTATGTCGGCTTTTACATGCTTATGCCCTGCGGGGGTAAAGGTGCTGGGTTTGCTGGTGATCTCTCCCCAGCTATAGCTCGGCTTATTGGCTGCTTTTGCCCATGCTTTTACATCACTGGCAGGAAGACTCGTCGGAAAGTCAGTGATATCCGCCTTGACATGCTTGTGGGCGCTCGGTGCAAAGGTGGAGGGCTTTCCAGTAATATCACCCCATGCATGGCTATGCGTAGCCGGAGTAAACGTACTGGGCTTCCCTGTGATTTTTCCCCATGCTACAGAACCGCTGAACCCACCATTTGCGTCGAGACGGGAAACTGCATCGCCAGATTTGTTACGGATGGTCAATCCATTGGAGTTATCATCCGCAAATTGCAGAACGAGCTCCAGGTTATCATTGCCAGTCTCTTCCGCAAAGAGCTGGATGCCATCACTCTGTCCTGACCAAGACAGGCCTCCGCGCTTTACCGGAAATGTCACGCCGTCGTTTTTATTGCTCCAGTTTCCGCTGTCCGGCCATGCGATCATTGCAGTTCCGCCCATATTTCCGCCTGCGGTAGGCAGATACGGGTGGGAGTGGGTGTCTGCTTTCTTGATAAGCTTTGCATCCAGCTCGCTCTCGGTGTAATACCGGTCATCATGAGTGTGAGATACAGGGGTGAATGTGCTAGGCTTTCCAGTTATTTCATTCCATGCGTAACTCGGTTTGCTTGCAGCTTTCGCCCACGCCGCAACATCACTCGCAGGCATACTGGTCGGGAAATCCGTAATATCCGCTTTTACATGCTTGTGCGCGCTGGGTGTAAAGGTGCTGGGTTTCCCCGTAATGTCGCCCCATGCATGGGTGTGTCCGCTGGTTGGCAGGCCGGAGAGCTTCTCGTCGATCTCGCTTTCCGTGTAGTAGCGGTCATCATGGATATGGCTGGCGGCTGCATAGTTGCCTTTTGCCTGGTACAGTGTATCCGTCTTGCCTTTGATGTAAGCCCAGAATGCACTGGCAGGGCGGCGGATCCACCGCTGTTTTTCTTCTTCTGTTCCAGTCCCGGCCCACTGCGTAATGATATAGTCCCCATCTGCTGGCGATGCGGTTCCGGTGCCAAGGGCGTTGATGAGTGCACTCGCATCGTGGGTGTGCGCACTCGGCGCAAACGTACTTGGTTTTCCGGTAATTTCACTCCACGCATAGCTCGGCTTTGTGTCAGCCTTTGCCCAAGCCGAGACATCACTTGCCGGCATACTGGTAGGAAAGTCAGTAATATCCGCTTTCACATGCTTGTGGGCGCTCGGTGTAAAGGTGCTCGGCTTGTTGGTGATATCCGCCCACAGGTGCTTATGCCCCGTGGCGCTCTTCCCCGCCAGCTTAATGTCCAGCTCGCTCTCGGTGTAATACCGGTCATCATGGGTGTGTCCGCTGGGCGGGTAACTGGTGGGTTTCCCTGTGATGCTGGCCCAGTCGTGGGTGTCCTGCCCGGGGATGCCAAGGCCCGTGATGTCCGCTTTGGTCACCCCAACCGCTTTTGTCACATGGCCCAGGGCGTCCACGGTCACTTTGTACAGTCCCTCGGCATAGGCCGTGTGCCCTGGGTGGATGTAGAGGTTCGCTTTCTCCGCAATGCCGTTCAGCTTTGCCAGCAGGGCGTCGGTAAAGTCGTTGTGGGAGAGGCCTTTCCCCGCTTCTTTCTGCACATAGCCGGAGAGGTCCACCGTGGTATCGTCCAGCAGCTCCATTTTGAAATTTCCGGCATCGTCCGCGATCTTCGCATAGATGTCATAATGTTTCGTCACGGAGTTCATCACGAGGTACATGATGTCCTCTTTGGCGTCCGCCGCTGCAGGTACACTGCTCACTTTCTGGAAGCTGGTGTGCTTGCTCCCCGCCACGGCCGTCTTGACGGTGTTCTCCACTTCCGTTTTGGTCTGATAGGTCTTGTCGTTGGTCAGCTGGGAAACTTTCGTCGGTACGCTGACATTCACGTTCTTTTCCGCGTCTACCGTCAGGGCCGTTCCGTTGACCTTTACGCCCTCCAGTACGTTCGTCTGGTAGTTTTCATCGTTGGTCAGCTCGCTCACAGCCGTGGGCATGTGGACATTCACGGTCTTGCCCGTGATGCCTTGCGTCACGCCGTTCACCTGAATGCGCTCGATCACGTTCTCCTGGTAGGAGGCATCGTTTTCCAGCTGATTCACCCGTGTCGGCACCGGGATGTTCACGGTCTTGTTTTCACCGACGCTCAGCGGGTCGCCGTTCACGAGGATTCGCTCAATGAGGTTCGCCTGGGCGCCCACTGCTTCCAGTGTCTTCACCCGGTTGCTCACGTCGAGGATCGTTTCAATAAACTTCTCGCCAAATCCCTGCAGCTGGCTGAGCTTGGCCAAAATCATTTCTTGTGCCATTGATTCACCTGCCCTCTGTCGCAGGGCCCTCCATTTTGAAATTCGTAAAATCTCATTCGGTCAGGTGCCGTTAACAGACCTGCCAAGGCCATCACTCATGAAAGATGGTGTTCATCATCGCCGTAAACTCGGCATCCGTGGCCGCTCTCGTCGAGATGGTGCCCGCGCTGTTCACGTCCACGCCGTCACCGATCATCACCAGACCCAGCTCCGTCCGTGTGGCCGGCTTGTTCACCGGGTCTTCTTTCTTGATGAGAGCCAGGATCACGTCAATGTTCTCCTCAGGCGGGCGCACGGCATAAAACCGCACGTAGCCGTCAAAGGTCTCCACCACGCTGGCAAGGCCCGCAGGCGCTGCCGCCTCAAAGTGCTCGAGGTCAGTGGTGGCCAGAGGCGTCAGGGTCGAAAGGCATCCCGGCACCTCGATGTCGCAGTAATATTGGTTTGGGCCGATGGCCGTTCCCAGCCGCTTCCATTCTGTCGTGGGGAGCGTCAGATTAAAACTCAGCGTACCAACGCCAAACAATGTCAGTACCAGCTCGATATCATCCGTCGGGATGTTCCGGGCAAACAGCCGCAGTGCCCCTGTCCGGGTTTCCACTGCCGTTGCCACTCCTGCTACCGTTGCCACGGCATAGCTTTCCAGTGCCGTTGCGCAAAAGGGCGAGTAGCGGTCGGTCAGGTCCTGCACCGGAATGTCGCAGTAGTAGCCGTAGACGCCCTTTGCCGGGGTCAGGGTCTTCCAGCCCGCTTTCGGTGCCACGAGGTTGTAAGTCTTGTAGTAGCCGCCGCTGTATTCGCTCTTGGCCGTGGCAATGGCGTCTTTCGCATTCTCCGAGTATCGCTTGGCCGAGTTCTCGCTGTCCTTGGCGTGACTGGCACTGGTGGCACTCGCTGCCGCGCTGGCCGCACTGGCCTTTGCGCTATTGGCACTGTCCCCTGCACTGGAAGCACTTGCCTTTGCACTGGAGGCCGAGGCGTCCGCGCTGGCTTTGGAGTTCTGGGCGCTCTTCTCGCTGGCATCTGCACTGGCGGAAGCTTGGTCCTTCAACTCTTTCATCTGGTCGAAATAGCGTTTGACAATAGCCATCTGCTCGTTCATCCAGTTGTAAACCCACTCGCCCATCTGCGCGATCCACTCGCGCACTTCCCGCCCGTACAGCGCCTGCCGCACGCCCTTGGCGATGTCTTGAATATTAAATGCCATTTTGAAATCCTCACATATTCAGGTATCCCATCATGCCGCCCACCATCACGGCAGTGCCCGCCAGCTGGGTTTTCACCTTGTTCTGCTGGTCGGTCAGCTTCTTGGGCGGGTTTCCAAAGGTAAACTGGGTGCTGGCCGGGCTGGCAGGGTCGAGGTCGATCTTCGTGCACACGTACCAGCCGTCCACCTCGTGGGGCCCGGAGATGACTTTTGTCTTCTTCATATACCCCAGTCGGTCTGTTACTTCGCCAATATCCGCCCGGTCAAAGGCGGTCAGCGTGATGGAAACTTCGGCCCACTGCTCGTGAGTATCCAGCTCTTCCTGGGCCAGCTTGTCAAGAGATTCTTTTGTCGAGTTCCCGTCTACCAGAAGGTAACGGCAGATCGAGCCGTATTTGTTGCTGGATTCGTAGTTCAGCGCGCTGCCAAGCACCTTGCTGGTCTTGGTCTTCTTAAAGATCCACCAACCCTTGGTCGTGGTGTTGGTGCCCCAGGCGATCACATAGTTGCAGAAATCGCTGGGCAGCTTTTCCTCCACTTCCAGGTCGAGCAGATTCTTGCCGTATTCTACAGTCTGTTTGGTCGTCGTTGTGATGTCCAGCTCATAGCAGAGCGTGATGTCAAAGTACCCGTTGTCTTTTCGGACATACTTCACATACATATACCCGTCGTATTCGTCCAGAAAGTATTTCTGCCAGAACGACCATGCCGTGCCCACCTGCTGGCCCTCGTCAGAGAGGTCTTTTTTCACACCCCGCTGTACCGTCGGGGCTTCCGCGCCCATGCCTGCCAGCTCCCCGTTCGCGTTCGCGTCGTGGAAGATTTTAAACCACAGGCTTGGTGTCCCCTCGCCCTGTTCAAAGTCGTCCCAGTGGGAGCCGTCCGTCTCGCAGGTCAGCACATACTCCTGCGGTTCCAGCAGCATATCATTCTCGTCATAAACGCCCAGACATTCCGTAAAGCAGAGATAAAGTCCCCGGTCAAACGTCAGGTTCTTGTTCGTCAGGTAGCCCATAAAGAGGATGTCGTCATCCTGCTCAACCATGCAGCATACCTGCCGCTCCACAAAGTCGTCTTTTTTCAGGCCATATTTGACGTGCCAGAGCATGTAGGGCACGGTGCATTCATAGCTCCCAATCTGGTTTTTTGTCAGCTGCAAGCTCTGGTCTTTCGCCCAAGGCTTGTCCTCGGCTCCCTCAATAGAGTCTCCCTGAGAGTCGTAAATACAATAGTTCTGGCCCCAGTACATCCCGTGGAGGTCTGACTTGATCTCGCCTATCGTGACACGGTAACCCATATGTCCTCCTACGAAAGGCCACAGGGCCCTCCATTTTGAAATAAATAGAAACCCAAGCGGTCTGGTGCCGTTGCCCGGCCTGCCAAGGGCTCTCCTAGCAGGAGAGCTGGCGAGCGAAGCGAGACTGAGAGGTTTATTCCTTACAAATACCCCGGCTCATACGTCCCACGCACGTGGCTTCGTCTCCTGCTTCTTTGGTCAGCTGCAAATAATAAATATTCAGCATTCCACCATTGGTGGAAGCGGCGGGTTTGAGTAATATCTTCACCTGCCACTGGAACAGCCCCAATTTAAACAGCGATCCCTGGCTGATGACCTCCCCGTTCTCGTTGTTGTACCGCAGTACATAGCGTGCACCCGAGCCGGAGCCTTTCAGGGTCAGCAGTGCGGGCTTGTCCGTGGGCGGCAGGCGCACCACGGTGCTGGGGCTGTCTGCTGTCAATATGATATCCCCGAGCTTTTGCGGCGCGAGGTCTGTTTCAAAGTTAAAGTCATCCCACAGCCAGTCCTCTTCCAAAGGTTTCACCAGATACTTGAACGGATACAGCCGATAGTTCAGCGTAAACTTCGTGTTCTGGCCCGTCTGGGTCGGCTGGTCGCCCATCCACACTTTTCCCTTATAATAAAAGGTAGGCTCGTCGTCCAGGATAATCTTTGCGCTCGTCTGGCATTGGAGTGCCAGCTTCTGCTTGATGTCCCGGTACGCAGTCCATACCCGGTTGAAGCCCAGGTCGGAGTAAAACTCCCAGGCGCCCTCCCGCTCGTAAAATACGGGATATCCCGTGATGGAGTGGGAGAGGTCTGCCTGGCCGTTCATCCCCGGCACGTCCAGAGAGATGACTTTTTCACTGGGAGGCTGCACCACGCACTTTTTGGCCGGGATCAGATGAAAATCCCGCGCGGAGTGGTACGCTCCGATCTGGATGTCGTGTCCCGTCAAAAGTGACATGATGTGTTCCTCCTGTTTCATCTAACGAGGGTTAATTCGGATAATTAGCGGGTGGAACCAGATCATACGAGATGGTCACGGTCATCCGCCCGCTGTCGTCGGTGTCAAACTTGCTTACCCAGCATCTGCCGCGGTAAGTCCTTTCGTCCGGCATGGTCACCTGTACCCGCCGTCCCTGTAACATGCTCATGAGCTTGCGCATCTCGCCCGAAAACGTCCAGGCCCGCACATACCAGCCCGGGTAGTTTCCAGCGCTTTCTGGCTGTATTCCAGATGATAGATGCCCTGCCCATATTCGGTGGCAATGGCCTCTCCCCCTACACAGCCGCTTGCCGCGCACTGGTCCCAGGGGGAGCGGTTCTTGCCATCATGCGTAAAATAGAAGTCCCAGCTTCCCGTACTGTTCGAGTAGGTGTGGGCCTCGGCATAAAGGGCGTTTTCCAGCTGCCCGTGGTAGGAGGGAACGTCATCAAACTGGGTCGCCTCCTCAAAGGGCGCAATGGTTAAAGGCCCTGCCGGGATGAGTCCAAGCTCCGTCGTCCAGAGCACGCTCCCCGGATGATGTTTCCCCGCAGGTCCAAGCCCTGGAAACTCAGCTCGTGCCGGCTGATCTCGGCCTCGCCCAAATGAGTGAATCCGTTGACGATCATAGCGTCATCTCCTGTTCCTGCTGGCGATCTTCCCCAGTCCCTCGTCCACGTCGTTGATGATGCCGCCCACAAACTTCTTGCCGTTGATGCTCAGCTTCATCCGGCTCACGGCCTCCGCCACGCTGTCAATGCGTCCGCCCAGCGTCCCAATGGCCTCCACGATGTCCTTGTTGGACATTTCTTCGGTCTTTGGTTCGTCTTTCTGCCAGAGCGCCGCTTTCCGGGCTTCGTCGCGGCGGGAAACGATGTTGGCCAGCTGGGCACTGCGGTCCAGGTCAAAGCCGACCCGCCGTACCCCGTCCGAGAGGTTCTCGTCCAGCCATGCTGCGCCCGCCTGCACGTTGGAGAGGTCTACCAGCGGCTGGATGGTGGGCTGGTATTCCATGGCTTCGTCCGTGGCTGCCAGCAAACGCTTGGAGCAGTCCATGGCCACGCCCAGCGCCCCTTTCGAGACGTCCTCCAGCGTTCGGTTCACGCCCTGTGCGTTGTTGCTAATGCCATTTTGAAGCCCCAGCATCATATACCGGCCGATCTTGGCAAATACTGTCGAGGGCGAGTGGATGCCAAACAGCGATTTGAAGCCGTTGATGATCCCCTTGCCGATGCTCTTGATGCCGTTCCATAAGCCGCCTGCCACGGTCTTCACGCCCTTCCACAGGCCGCCCAGGATGTTCTTGCCCACCTTCACCGCGCCGCCCACGACGCTCTTGGCTCCGCTCCAAAGTGCAGAGAACTTGTCCTTCATCCAGCTGCCGAAGTTCGAGAACCACTGTTTCACCTTGCTCCAGTTGGCAATCACCAGTCCGCCGCCTGCTGCCAATGCTGCCACTGCAATGCCGATCGGGCCGGTGCTGCTCAGTGCAGCTGCAATGCCAGCAAGGGGTCCGCCGGTGGCAGTCAGCGCCGCAAACTTTGCTCCCACAAGCCTACGGCTTTTCCAAGTCCGACCTTGGCGGCCGTACCAGCTTTTCCGAGGAACCCGAGGATCTTGGCAAGGAATCCACCGTTTCCGGCAAGCTTCGCCGTCTGGGTCACGATGCCGTTCGTGCCCGTCACCGTCTCGGCAACGGCTGCGGTGCTCTGGGCGATCTGCGCCGTTTGCGCAGCCACCTGTGCGGTCTGTGCCACGGCAGAAGCCACGCCCTTGAAGCCAAACAGTTTTCCCAGCAGCTTCGTAATGAATCCGCCCGTGGAAAGCCCCGTCATCGCTTTCGCGAAAACGCCTGCCAGCCCCTGCAGCACGGCCTTGCCAAACTCCGTGTTCATGAAGCTCAGCACCGTGTTCAGGCCGGAGACGATGGCCGTAGCGTAGTCTCCACTCATGGCCGCCACAATGGTCTGCATAAAGCTGGATGCCGTCTCCGCTGCGCCCTCGCTCATAGCAAGGTTTAGGGTGGCGGTCAGCTTCTTCGCCGTCTCGGGGAAGTTCTGCTGCACCCGGCTCCATACTTTGTTGAAGCCGTTTTGAATGGGCTTCCAGTTCTTGGAGATGGTGTATCCCAGCTGCATCATGGCCTTCTTGCCGTTGTCGGTCATGTCAAAGGCATCGGCCAGGTTTTCCGCAAAGCCCACAAAGTTGTACTGTTCGCTCTGTAAAGCCGAGAGCGCATCCAGCGCATCGTCGCTGTTCTGTTCGCCCTTGGCCACGTAGTAGTCGTATGTCTTCTGGTACTCGGTCAGCTGCTTGAGGGACGAGCTCATGTTGGTCATGGCGGTTCCCACACTGATGAGGGAACTCATGGTCCCCTGCAGCGCGGCCTGCCGTGCCTGTTTCGAGCCTTCGCCGTATTTCTCCACGGCGCTGGTGTAGGCGTCTTCCCGGCCCGAGAGGTCGCCGTCTGCGTAGATCTTCGCCAGCATCTGCTGCCGGTTCTGCACGATCTTGGCTTCTCTCTGATATCGGGCGATCTGGTTGTCAAACTGCTCCAGCTGGGCCTTTTCCAGCTCGTTGATGAGGTCCTGCTGGTTCTTCTGCTCTTCCAGATACTTGCGGTAAGCTTCCTGCGTCTTCTGGCTCTGCTCGCCAAATTCCGCTTTCAGCTGGGTGTACTCCTCCTCCGCTGCCGTCACTACTTTTGCCTGCGAAGCGATCTTTTTGTTGATCTGCTCCATCTTCTTGTTCGCCGCTTCGGTCACCGAGGCAGTGTCTTCGTAGAGGGAGGCCCACAGGTTGTATTCGTCTTCGGCGGTCTTGGAGTCGTTTTCATACCGCTTCAGCACATCTTCCCAGATGTCGTCGTAGCGGCTGGCTTTCAGCTTTTCCAAGGACGCCTGCTCGTCCAACAAGGTGGCGTAAGCGTCTTTGGTCTTGTCGTTGTCCTTTCCGGCTTTGGCCAAAAGCTTATCGTACTGCTCCTGTGCAATGGCCACCCGGTCGGCCTGCAGCTCGATCTGCTGCGTCACCACTTCGGTCCGCTTTGCCAGCAGTTCTTCATTAGTCACGCTGTCTTCGCTCTGCAGCTCCCACAGGGTCGTCTCTTTCGAGAGGGCATCCTGCAAATACTTGTTAGCCTTCAGCTTTTTGGTGTACTCCTCAGCCATCAGCTCTGCAGCCGTCTTGCCCTTGGTTTTAGTTTTGGAGCCACCCTTGGTTTTTCCGCCGGCAGCGTTTGCGGCGTCTGTTATGGTATCCTGCGCTTGTTTCAGGAAATCGGCACCATCTGCCCAGCTGCTACCCTGTGCATTTACGCCGGGCAGAACACCATTACCAGTAATTCCGCCTGCTAGCTTCGACAATCCGTTTTTCACATTTTGTCCAGCTTGAGCGGCATCCCATTTTTCACCACCCAGCAGACCATAAATATGATTTACTTTCTCAGAAACAGTTGTCGCTGCTTCGTCTAATCCCTTTGAGGCACCCTCTTCCAGTTTTTTCGCCATGGCATAGGAAGCGTCCTCTAATTCTTGCTGCTTCTGGCTGTCTTCCAATGCACGTCGGAAACCGTCCGGGATATACCCCGCGTCCTCTTCTGCGGTCTTGCTAGGAGAGTGAATCTGCCAGTAGTCTGTAAAAACGCTGTGGACTCCATCGGCAAGGCCCAGCATCGCGGCCTCTACCCCGCCAAGACTCCCCCAGATGCCATTTGCATATCCCTGACCAATGTAATCGCCGCTTTCCGTTGCTTCTTTGCTCGGAGAAGCAATTCCCCAGAACGTATTCCAGGCATTCGCGGCAGCCTGCGCTACTTCGGCAATGCGGTCGGTTACAGATTTCTTCCCATTTTCGATGCCGTTCGCATATCCCTCAGCAACCTGTTCTCCCGCTACAGAAGCGTCCTCTGCACTGGTAGAGTCGCTCCACACAGAATTCCAGGAATCAACCAATTCACCTCCGGCTTTTCCAACATTAGAGGCCCAGCCAGGCAACCCGGCAAAGAATTCTCCAATCGGCCCGAAGAACCCAGCAATCAAACTCTTTAGAGCTTCCCATTTTGAACTAATCCACACAACTATGTCATTCCAGAACTTTTCTAGTCCGGGAGAAAGTTTGGTGAACAAATCGCCCAATAATGTGCATAGCGCCGAGGCGATAGCTTCGATCACTACAACTGCTGTATCCGCAATCGTCGGAGCCGTCTGCTGGATCACACCACATAAAGTTACGATTAGCGTCGAAATAGCATTTCCAATGGATGGTGCTGCAAGAACGATGGCGTCGCATATGGATTTGATGATGGTTGCAATGGAAGTAACAAGACTTTCCGCAATAGCTGCTAAGCCCTTGAAGATACCCGCCACAAACTCAACCAACAGCCAGGCCAGGCTTTTCAGCCCATTCAATGCCACTTGGAAATTCAGGCCATTCAGCATACTCAGACTGCTTGCCAAATTACCGATGAACTGCGAAGCTGAAGCCATGGCCATCAATGCACCAAGACCAGCGGCCAATGCTCCCATGGCAACACTCAGCGCAACAATCACTGGTGTAACAGGAGTCAAAATCATCGCAGCAGCACCAACCACAGCAAAAGATCCGGCGATTGCCAGCAGACCTTTACCAATCTCTGCAAGGCTCAGACTACCAAGTCCAGTCAAGGCAGGTACCAGTAGATTGATAGCTGCTGCCATTAACGTCAGAGATGCGGCAGCACCTAAAGTACCTTTCGTCAGATTCAGGGCAATAGTAAATTCGGTCAGCGCACCACCCATCGTGGCCAGTGCTTTCCCGATACTCTCCCAGTCAAGGGCCCCCATAGTGGCCATAGCACTGGCCAGCAGATTCATGCTCCCGGAAAGGATGCCCACGGCCACTGCACTGGAAATGATGTGCTTCGAGAAAGAAGCCCCAAATCCAAAAGCAGCAAATTCAGCAAGGGCTCCACCAACCGCAATCAGTCCTTTTCCGATCTCATCCCACTTCATCCCGCCAAATCCGGCAACGGCTTTCTGCAGAATCAAAAGGGAGCTTGCCAGCAGTACCATACCAGCCCCAGTTCGGATGCCAATGTCACCTAAAGTCGCAAACTTACTGAATGCAGTTATTTCTGCAAGTAGCGCCCCCACGCCTGCGAGTCCCTTGATCAACTCTTCCGTTTTCAGGTTGCCGAGTTTCCCGACAGCATTTGCCAGAATATTGATGGCCTCCGCAAAGGCAATCATTCCCAGTGCACCTTTTGTAAAACGCTCTGTTCCGTTGGAGAGCAGCGTAGCAGCTCCCACGAGTTCTGCCAACAGGGCACCAACGCCAATCAAACCCTTCGCAAGGCTTGCCATATCCAGCCCGCCAAGTTTCTTGACAGCACTGGACAGAATCAGTACAGCAGCCGAAACACTCACCATGGCAAGCGCAATACCATTCAGCTTTCCGGCTTTTACGGTTCCAAGCAGCTTCTGGATGGCGTAAAACGAACCAACGAGCTCACCAAATATCATGGTCAGCCCGCCGATGGCAGAAACCAGCCGCTCGGGTTTAATGAGGGATAGCGCCGTTAGAGAGCCAGCCATGATAGCCACAGCTTTCGCAATGGTCATCAGAGTCTCCGCTTTTTTGCCTTCACGCCATGCGTCCACGGCACTTCCGAGAGAACTCAGTGTCTCTTTCAGGCTGCCGATAATATCGCCCACATCTCCTGTTACGCCTTTCAGTGTTTTCAGGAACCCTTTTAATCCGGTCAATACCCCTGCCAGCAGCCCTGTGCTCAGGAACTGGGCCACCTTGTTCATATCTAGGCTGTTAAAAGCTGCCACGGCTCCTTCGCCAAATTCTTTAAATGTGACGTCAGCCGTCTTGCCAAACTCGTAAAGTCCAGGTGCAATGGTGTTGATAAAGGTCGTCAAGGCATTTCCAAGCGTCTCCAACGGATGAAATACAACGGAAACGTTGCCGGAGACTTTCTCCAAAATATCTGAAAATGTCTCAAAGGCTCCAGCGACCTCATTGATTCCCCAGTTCAGTCCATCCAGAACGGTTTTTAATGCTTTGCTCTTTTTGCTGCCTTGGTAAACTTGGTCAGCGCATCTCCGATGGCGGCGGTCACGCTCATGATACCGTTTCCAAGCGGAAGCACCGCAGTAACCGCTTTTCCAAGATACTCAGCCACTGTCAGTAGAATATCTTTTCCCAGCCCCAGCACGCTAAATAAGCCTTTGAATGTCCGGTACAGCTTATCCGTCGTCTCTTTGCTCAGGGTCAGTTTTGCTGTCATAGTATCCAGCATCTCTGCAAACTGGTACACCTGACTTCCGCTCATACCCTTGAATATGGCATTGAAGCCCTTTTTCACCGGGGCCATCACGCTAGCAATGCCGTCCCACACGTTCCATAGTGCCTGAACAAGATGCTCCCGACCCGAGACTTCTCCCATTTTCTTGGAAAACTCTCCCAGCTGAATGGTTCCATTTTGCACTTTTTCGTCGAGCTGTTCAAACAATGCCACCTGCTTTTCAACCGTGTCCCGGTCAAACCCCAGTGCATTTAGCTGCTGGTCGCTCATCCCCTGGAGTTTTTTCAGTTCAGCTTCTGTTCGTCGCAAACTCGCGATCAGTAGTTCTGCGCTGACTCCATTTTTTTGCAGAGCCTTATCAAATCCTCCAGCTTCTTCAATCTGCTCGTCTGTGAGTTCTCCGCTTGCTAACGCCATTTTCTGCAGGGTATACTCATAGGCATCCATTCCGTCGCCCATCGTATCACGCAGTTGCTGCCAGCCAGAATTCAACCCCTGTTTTAAGCGACCATTTAGGGCCTCAATTCTAGGCACAAAAATATCGTAAAGCCGCTCTGAAAGTTCTGTCCAGGTCTCAGTAGCCTCCTCCTTGTTGCCAAAGAGAGTCTCAAATACTTTCATCCAGGAAGAACTTACTGCATCCTTCGTGGAATCAATGGCCTGCGCAAAACTCGTTGCCTGCTGGGCTGCCAAGGCCGCACGCTCTGCCAGCTCACCGTACTGTCCACTCAATTTTTCCAGTGCTTCAGAAGTGGTAAGCCCCGGAGTCTGCTGCACCATGTCATAGGCAGCCGTCATCATGGAGGCGTACTTTTCAAAGGTCTTCTCCATCACCTGAGTGTCGGCCCACTTTTTGGAAAGGCTCGATTCAAAGCTGGCAATGGTCACATCGCCTTCTTTGATCTTGCCAAGCTCCACTGCCGTGTCGATCAGCTCCTGCTTCAGGGCTTTCGTGGCGGTACCCATCAGGTTCAGGCTCTTCCAGTCCTGCAATTGCAGATGGCCTGCGCTGTAGCTCTGGGTCAGGTTACGAATGGTGCTCTGGAAAGCAAATCCCGTCTTACCCGCATCTGCGGTGGCATTGGCGATGCCCATGATCATGGGGATCATCTTGTCAATGTTGCCGCCCGCTGCCGTCATCTGGCTCAAAGCGCTGGTCATCTCGTTGAAACTGTAGCTCGTCTCATCCGAGTACCACATCAGCTTGTTCAGGTAGCCGTTCACCTGGTCGATGCTCTTACCGGTGGCGTTCATGATGGTCTGTACGTTGGAGGTCTTCTCCGTGTACTTGTCCCATCCGCTGGCAATCTGGTCCACCGAGAGGCTTTTTACCAGTTTCTCGCCTGCGTTCACGGCCTTGTTGGTAATGTTCACCAGTGCCGTGGCGGCTATGATGTCCAGCGCCGAAAACTTGCTCTGCAAGTCGTCCAACGAGCGGGACATGGTATCAAAGTCTACTTTTTCCGCAGCGGCGTCCAGCTTTTCAAAGCCCTTTTCGGCCCCTTTGAACTGGAGCTTTTCCATCAACTTGTCGATTAGGCCAATGGTCTTCTTTGTGTTTTTCTCAAAGTCCGCATTGTTGAATTGCATCTCAACAACGCGCTGGTCTACTTCCCGGCTCATTCGGTCCTCACCTCACCCCAAGCCCGCTGTGCAATTCGTTCAAATATCGGCCGCATGGCCGGGTTGATGTAATCCACACCCTCTACATACCCGCCGTTCCGGGTACCGTGGCCATATTGCAGGATCACTGCAATGGGCACGCCATCCACAATGTTAGAGTTGGACCACGTAATGGTGATCCGTCCGTCGCTCTTGTGCACGGCATAGCTCCAGCTGGCAGCGGTCTTACCTGTATCTTTCGGCGTGGCCCGTGCCAGTGCCTCCACGCCCTCTTTCCCGTACTGGTCCAAAAGATCGTCCAGCTGTAAGTTCGAGCATCGCTTCAAAAATTTTCGTGTCTTCTTAAAGTTGCCTTTCTGCTTGAATACGATGATCTTCGGCATTTTGAAAAATTATCCCCTCGTATGCAGTTTTGCCTTTCGCTGGGCGTTCAGAGCCCGCTGCTGGGCCATTGCCTCGCCACGGCTCATCTTCTTGGGCGGTGTCTGGGCTTCGCTGCACACCCGCAGCAGCGTCAAAAGTCGGTTCAAGTGCCATTTTTCGCACTCTTTCGAGATGCCCAGCTGGAACATCTGGCAATACAAAACCTCGGCCGTCGTCACCGTTCCGCTTCTTCGCGGCGGTGCTTTCTGCCGAGGTCTTTTTGCCGGGTCTCTTGGCTCGTTCGGTTTTGGCTCCCCATGAAACCAGGTCGCGGTCATGGGGTCGTCCATATATGTGTTAATGGCATTCAGCTGTTCTCTCGTCAAAAACTGGTACACCTTCGGGTCAACGCCCTTGTCCAGTGTCATGCAGCGCAAATAATCCAGCTGCTGTTCGCGGCTCATGCTACCGCCGGACGAGAAAAACGGGATATGCCACTTGCTTTCCCATTTAGCCAGGGAGAGCAGAGAGTGCTCCAGCCGCAGAGTCGTTTCCCGGATATACAGGAACTCCTCCCGGTTTGGGTCCCATACCTGTCGTGCAGGAATTTTCAGTACCAGCATTTCTCTTCCCTCCCTGGGGTGTTAAATAGGTGCCCTCCGTGGGCGTCAGGTTTCGTACTTACAGGTTTCCGTCTGCGCGGGCTGCATCAAGCACGGGCTTTGCAGCGTCAACAATGCTCAGGCCCGGCTGTGCAGACTGGGCAGCAGCGGCCTTCTTTTCCAGGTCCTGGGGAATCACGTTGTTGAAGAACTCGGTAGCGGCCTCGGTGCTGGTCAGCATTTCCATATACAGGTCGCTGTAGGCCTGCGTGGCCAGGAAATCCTCCAGCACCGCCTGGTTCTTGATGAACTTCCGGCCGTCCGGGCTCAGCACACCGTAACTCTTGCAGATCATTTTCTTAAAGAGCTCGGTCATCTCGGTCTGGTTCTGGGCGTTCACGATCCGCTCGATCATTTCCTTAAAGCCGCCCTCGGTGGAAAGCTGCATCTCCATCAGCTCGGCTGCCGTCAGGTTGAAGTAATAGTCCTCCACGCGCTTGGTACCGCCAAAGTCGATGGTCTCCATCGTTTTCTTGTACATAGTTTCTTCTCCTTTTTCGATAAGAGGTTTACTCGGCTGCCTCGCTGGTAGTGATCAGCTGGATCAGCTCGTCCGGGCTGGGCAGAGTGGCCTCGGCGCTTGTGTTGCCCCAGAGCTTGTCCTGGATGGCCTGCACGGTCTTCTCTTTCAGCTTGGAGCAGTCGATCTCCATGTGGCAGCTGGGACGGTGGCCAGTCACGTTCACGGGGGATGCACTGCACTCCCAGCTAAAGGTGATGGCGTCCGGGCTGTCGTTGATGGTCGCATAGCTCTTCTCGGAGGGAGAAGCCGTGCTGTTCCAGGCCACGTGGATCTTCTGGCCCACCTCGTCGGAAACGTCGTTGCCCTTGGTGGTCACCCAGCTGAAGCCGAATGCCTTGCGCTTCTGCTGGCCGATGGTCACGCCGGCTGCCACGTGGGCAGAGCCGTCGCAGGGCTCCCACTCCTCGGGGTAGGTGTAAGCCTCAATGGTGTAGGCGTACTCCTCGGCAGAGCGCAGGCTTGCATACTTGATGTCATCTGCGTAGAGCTTGGTCTCCTCCGCGCCGGAGGGGCTCTCGGTCACAGCGGTCAGGCCGTTCCAGGCCACGCCATTGTCGTAGCTGCCCTCGTTGTTCATGGGGTAGAGCACACCCATCTTGGTGCCCATTTCGTAGAACTTCTCGCCTACGGCATCCCAAATCAGTCTTGCCATGGTATTCCTCCTTATTGGTAAATGGTAAAGGTCGTGTGGTATAAGTTGTCAGAAACAAAAGAGCGGTCGTAGGCGCATTTCGGCAATACGCTTACGGCCACTTTCAGTTTCGAGTCTGGGTCGGAGTCGATCACCGTCACTGTGTAAAACAGGTGCTGTGCATAAACTCCGTTGTTTGCGTGGCGGTTCTGCCTCCGGCTCTCGCTGTACACGATACAGGGGTATTTCAGCTTGTAACCGGCAGGCGGCTGGAAATAAAGGTTCTCTTTCCCGGTTGCCTGCCGCAGCACTTCACGCAGTTTCGTGTCAAGGTTTCGGCGTGTTTCCATTCCAGAGCCTCCCAACGTCAACACCAGTCGGGGCAGCTGCACCTTCACAGCGCTCACTTTCCACCGCTGGCCCATGAATGTTGCATACCGCAGGTTGTAGAGGTTCGCCGATGCAAATGGGTCGGCCACTACACTCAGCTGGTTTCCAAGCTGGATGTCTTCGTTGACCTGGTCGCTCCCCTGCATCTGCCGCCCAAACTCCAGCACGTCGCCATAATAGCTCCGCTCTACGATTCGCTCTGCAAATACGCTGGGGGCCGATTCGTCCGTGTCCTCCGCAAACCCGATCTTCCCGCTCCATTTCATCGGTTTGTTCCTCCATTTTGATTAGTTAATGCTAACCACAGGGCCAACCAAATCAGCCTCGTCTGCCACAGCCGTGCAGGTGGTGGCGGTGGTGCCATCGGTCACCACAACACCGGCTGCCAGCAGAGCAATGGCAGGTAGGTCTTGTCGGCAGCCACAACCAGCAGGCGGCCCAGCTTAAAGGCCCGCTCCACGTCCGCCTTCTTGGCTTTGGTCTTGTGGTCCTCTTCCTCATACAGGGCCTTGTCGGTGTGCAGGTAGGCAATGTAATTTGCCACGTGCAGGTCATAGCCGGTTTCGTAGATGGTGTTCAGCATAGTTCTATCCTTTCATTGATTCTTGGCTCCCCCAGTATGGGAGCTCCGCAAGGCGCTCGCCATCGGCGAGACCGAAGCGGCGAGAGGTTTACATTTGATATGGTTTAAGCAGCCCACTCAACAGCCATGGCGCTGAACGGGGTGGTCAGAGCGCCAGAGCAGCGGGTCTCGATCAGGTACTTCTGGGCGTTGAAGTCGATGTCGAAGTCGTCGAACATGGAAACAGCGCCGCCCTTGTCTGCGCCCACGGTGTAGTCGGCCAGGTTCACGATCAGGCAGACCAGGTCACCGCCCTTGGCACCCTTGCGGCCCTCCATCTCGGGGATGGTCACAATGTTCTTCACGCGCAGCTTGCGGGCCAGAGCAGCCTCGTCAGCATACAGCGGGTGGCCGATGCTGTCCTCCAGCAGGAGCATCTCGGTCAGAGCGTCCTCCGTGGTGAACATGGTGGGGGTGCCGGAACCGCGGTACTCCTTGCGGCTGCGCAGGATCTGCTTGATCAGGGCCTTGTACTTGTCCTCCACGGTGGTCAGGCCGGTGGTCTTGCACTGGACCTTGATGGTAAACAGGTCTGCGTCGTTGAACACAGGACGGATGCAGTTCTCGTCGATCTTGTCCTCAGAGGCAGCCAGACGGCCGTCGCCCAGCAGGTAAGCCAGAGCCAGCTCACGGTTCAGCTTCAGGCGCATCTCCTGCTTCAGCCATGCCACAACGTCAAAGCTGGTAATGTCGATCACGTCGTCGCGGTCCAGCTTCTGCTTCTTGTACACGGTGGTAGGGCTGGTGGAGCGGCGCAGCAGGCCAAAGACCTCTTCCTTCTTGAAGTTGCCCTTGATGTAACCCTTAGCGCGGGCGTCGTCCTCGGTCAGGTCGGCAAACATGCTCTTGAACCGGCTGAAAGGAATGTGGTGCACAGCGCCCATGACCACGCTCACCCAGTCGTCGGGCTTATCAATGATGCGGGGCGTGGTGTCCAGCAGGTGATCCTCAGGGAACAACCAGTCGATGTTGTCGATGCTGTGGGCCAGCTCGTCACTGTCCATGCCGGCATCCTCAAAGGCGGTCTTCATGGTGCCGTGGCTCTTTGCGGTCTTGACCACATTGTTGATCTCTTCGATGCTGTGCTTCAGCACGGTTGCGTTGGTATCTTTGTCGAAAACATTATGCTTCACGGTTTCATCCTCCTCACCGTTGTCTTCGCCGCCGTCCACTTTCTTAATGGCCATGCCAACAAGTGTGTGGCAGCACTCCTGCTGTTCAGGGGTCATACTCTCGTACACCTCTTTCAGCGTCTTGTCGTCGTTCTGATTTTCGTCCGCCATTTTGGCTTCCTCCTGTGTTTTGCCGCCATCGGCGCTGTGTTCCAGCTCCTCCAGCGGGTTGCCGTTCGGGTCCATACCGTGGGTCAGGCTCAGGCCCGGGTCGTTGTAGATAAACGCTTCGCCGCCCTCGTAGTCCTCATCGGCGCTGTGCTTGATCACCTCGTCGATCAGGGCTCCGGGGTTGCAGCCCCCCAGCACAAGGCTTACCTCCTGGATAAAGCCGTGCTTTACGGTCTTGCCCACCTTCTGCAGGCCGTTGGCAAAAATGGAAAACGCGTTCAGGTCGCCGCTTTCCACGCACTTTCGGGCCGTCCGTCCGGTGTCCGTGTCGTTGAACTTGGCGTAGCAGTACACGCCGCCGGGGCGGTTTTCCAGCAGGCAGTGGCCGATCACGTTTCCAATGTCGCCGTGGTCATGGTTGTACACCATCGGCACCATGCGGCCGTCGCACTCACGGAAAGCATCCTGTGCAATGGTCAGGCCGTCGTAGCACTGGACGTTCGCTTTCGTCGCCCAGCCGCTGCAATCATAGTCGAATTTAGCCATTTTGATTTGCAATGCTCCTTTCTACGGCCTCTCTCCCATTCGTAATGGTCTGATTCTGGGCCGTGATCTCTTCTTTGGAAGCCGAAATGTTCGAGTTTCGCAGCTCGTCCGCCTTCGGGTCCTTCGAGGGTTTCATCCCGATCACCTGTCGGAACTCGTTGCTCGTCATAATCTCGTTGCGGGTAAACTTGTCGGCCATCTCCGCCACCATGGAAACAGGTGCCAGCTTGAACGGGTCGCGGAAGAACAGGATGCTCTCCCGGTCCTCTTCCCGCTGTTCTTTGGTCAGAAACTTTCGTCTCATCTCGTCCACAGCAGCCGCCACCAAAGGCTCGATGGTACGGTTTTCGTAGTTGGTCATCACCTTGTCGTCTGCAGTACCGTTCATGATCTCCGGCGTGATTCCCAACTGACTGTGTGCCATGTTCGTCAGGTATTCCACGCTTTTCAGAAGGTTGTTTTCGAGCGAGCGATTCAACTGCGTAATGTGTTCCGTGCTATCGGTATAGGCGACGCCGTATTTCGAGCCTGCCAGCTGGTCTTCAACTTCCTTGCGGCGCTCCAGGGCTTGCTGTTTCCGAGTCTCGCTCTTTACAACATATGGCAGCTGGATAATGAGATCCAGCTTGCCGCTGCCCACCTGTTCGTCGATCACGTCCATCAGGTTCAGCTTACGGACGAGCCGCTGGATGGTGCCGTTGGGCTCGTTCATCACGGCGTAGAACGGGTTCTCGATCAGGGCTACCCGGCTTTTCGGCAGGGTGAGCTCTTCCCGCTGGCCCGTTCGGTCGTTGTACAGTTCCAGCCGCACATCGTCCGGGTACCATTCCTTCACCTTACCAACTCGCATGGATTCGATGCTTTCCTCACCTGTCTGCACATCCGCATCCACGTCCACGGGCACCAGCGCGATCACGCCCTCGTCAAGCACCGAGAGGAACATGTCGTACCGCAGCGCCCGCCCGGTCTGGTCTTTGTTGGCGGAGATGTTCAGGCAAGAATTAAGGCCCGAATCAACGGTTTCGCTGTAGCGTCCGTTTTCATCGAGCCTTACGTGATTGATGGTGATGCTGGCCGCATCCATCGCAATGCGGCTGAGAATGGCGGTCAGGATGGTGCGGTCATTCCCGCGGTTCAGTCGCACTCGGTCGGGCCGGTAACCGTATCCGCCATAATAGTTTTTCCCGGGAGGGTCCCGGTTCAAAAATGCATTCCAGGCGTGTCTCAGTCTGGAGCCAAAGGTCTGTGATGCCATTTTGAATTTCCTCCAGATCAGGACTTCTTTACAGCCGAAGCCATTGCGGCCGTTACAACGGCTTTTTTCAAAGTATCACTCCCAGTCGCATTTACGGCAGCCACAGCGATATCGCCATAGTGATTCAGCACTGCATCCACAGCCACCTTGCCCGCCACGCCACCGATCGCGCCTGCTGCGCCGCCAACGATTTTGTTGCCAGCAGTTTTCAGCAGTTCAGTTACATATGCTTTTCCTGGCGACGTGCTCTTCTTCAGCTCCAGATACTGCTTTTCTTTCTGCATTCTGGAAATTCTCTGATTCAACTCTTCATCGGTCATCTTTTTGGGATTATTGGAACGAGCCTTCGTCGAATGGCGTTCAAGCTTTTCTGCAACTTTTCTTTGGCTTCCATACAAAAGGTTAGGATCAGACTTCGGCCGATTTGTCCAGCCATCCTTGTCCATCGGATGAGCAGTATCCTTCAGAAGCTGTTTGACAACATTTCCGGCTTTCTTGATGCCGTTTTTATAGTCATCTGAAGAGTATCGTTTTTTCCCAGCGGATGTCAAAGTACCATCCGGGTTCTGGTATCGCCGCACACCCCACTTCATGCCTTTGATACCCCAATGGTACAGTTCGTCATTATAAACGGTCACACTTTACCTCCTTTACAAATAAAAAACGCACGTACATTCTGTATTCCTTTCGCAAAATTTGTTGCAAACAATCGGTTCCTGCGGTATGATAGAGTCACCAAATATGAGGAGGCTCCCCACCATGGCTGATTGTGAACTGCTTTCCACTCAGAATCCGAACTATGAAGTAACAACGAGCGATGTTTCTTTTGATTTTGGCGATACATCACGCTTCCGAAAAATCGAGTTTCCAGAGCAGGCTGGTTTTACTGCAAACAGTTTGCTTCAGCTTCTTCCTGCCTCGGCTGCATCGGATGTTGCCTCAAAGACCTATATCCTGAAATTCCCGGAAGGTGTTCAGGGAACGCTTTTGCATCTTCGTCAAGGTGGATATGCAACGACTATGGTAGATTCCACCTCACATTTCAGTGGAACCGCCTCCCTGCACCCGGTTGACCCAGCATCTGTAGCGTTATTCAACGTTTTTAGTGTTACCTCTTTTGTAACCGGGCAGTATTTTCTACGGGATATCTCCTCGAAAATGTCCGAAATCAATCGAAAGATTGATGATGTGCTGACATTTTTGGAGGATTCCAAACGGACTGAACTCCTGTCGGAACTAACTTTTGTAAAATATGCAGTAAAAAATTATGCAACCATTATGCTAAGTGAGCCCCAGCGCATAGCGACACTGACAAATATTCAGCGCTCCAAAATTCGTGCAGTTGCTGATGTCGATTTTTATACAACCGAATTAGAACACCGAGTTAACGCTAAAGATGTCAAAAAGAATCTGCAACCAGTTCTGAATGCAAAACAGAATCTCGATTTAGCATCTCAGCTCTATGCGATCAGTTCTATCATGGAATCCTATTATGCACAAAACTGGAATGCTGCCTATCTGAAAAACATATGCGAAGAAGCAGAGTTACTGTTAGGGCACACAAAAAACAGAATTTCGGATGCCATTAGCCCTTGTGTCAAAGATATCCGAGACGTACATAAGGAAACAAAGTTCAAGAAGAACCCTACGCCCCTTAGTCCATTAGAAGAAAAAACTCTAAAGATATCCGATGCTCTCACAAATCAGGTCCATCACCCACTTATTGCAGTCATTGATAGCGCCTTGAAAGCACCTATGAAAGCATCTGAACTCTATCTTGCTGCCGACGGTTCTGTATATCAGCATCTTTAAGCTGTATCAAGAAGGAGTTAATCATGTGGTTTTTCATTGGACTTATTCGTTCATCAGTTCTTTATGCTTTTGTTTTATCACTGTTCCATGGGACAGTCTCGGTAGAATTTGCGATCATTTACGCAGTATTCCTCTTCGGGAACTTTTTGTTGAGTAAGATCAAGAAAGATGGACTATCTCTGGATGAGCTTCTGACGGAAGCAATAAAGCATGATGCACTTGTGCCGTTTCTTGGTGTCAGATCTCTTGTGTTGGTCTTTCTCGGGAAATATCTTGATAGCCCGCATGAACCTCGTGCTGCTCTTTTTCTAGCACAAGGCATCATTGAAGGTATCTGGGGCACACTTCTTGCCGTCTGTCTCGCAATCACGATTATTCAGGTGGCATAATTCTCACTCAAACGCATCCCGGTTCTGTTTCCATGCCACGTAAGCGTCCATCATGGCCGCCACGGCGTCGATCTTCTGGTCCTGCCGCTGTTTGTAGAGCTTGCGGTTGCCGTTGGTGTCCACCAGTGTGATGCAGTTGCCCATGGCAAATTGCATCAGCTGCTCGTCAAAAATCAGCTTCCGCTGTTCGCTCAGTTTCTTCAGCTCTCCCAGCGGTACGCTCTCGGTCTTGGCGCCCTGGATCACTTTCGTGATGCCAAAGGTGCCGTTCTCGATGCCCCACCGCTCCACAAACTCTTTTGCGTTGTAAGGGTCGTAGCCAAAAGCCCGCACGTCGTATTCATTCTGCTGGATAAAGTTGTCCAGGTCGTCGTACACCTGCATCATGTCCAGCACGGTGCCATCAAAGACGAACAGCGTCCCCTCCTGCATAAACTGCTCATACTGCTGCCGTCGGCTCACGGGCAGCTGGCTCAGGGTGTAGCTGGTAATGTAGTCCCGCGTCTTTACCCCAAAATATCCGTTTGTCAGCGGAAACAGGAAGGTAAAAGCACAGAAGTCGTCCCCCATGCTGAGGTCTGCTCCCATGGCGCAGGGCATCTGCCAGTAATCCCGGTGGCGGTGGCACAGCGTTTCATCGTATGGGAAGAAATAGGTGTATCCCTCCATCGGTAGGTTGAAGCGCTTTGCCAGAATGTCGTTTCGTGCACTGGGCGATTTCTCGGCACGTTCCACGTCCAGTTGGTAGGTCTCGTAGCTCACGGTCTTGCCCAGGTTTGGGTTGGCCTTCAGCCACATTTCCGGCTGGCCCACCTCGTCCAGGGAGTCCAGCTTGTAGTACCAGATGGACACATGCGGGTTGATGTACTCCCCTTTCAGGATCTGCATCAATTCCATTTTGATGTCGTCGCCGCAGCCATTGCGCACGGTGCCCTCGGAGGAAGCTGCCACAATGAGATAGTTCTCATTCTTGCTGCGCCCTGTTCAATGGCGCCAATGGGGTCTTCCCGGATGTCGCAGCTCAGCCACTCGTCCACGGTCGCCACCGTGTCACGCCGTCCCTGCAGCTTTTCAATGGTCATGGGCCGCACTTCCAGCAGGCTGTTGGTCAAAAAGTTCTCGATGCCTTTCTTGGTGCTGGCCATCTTCACTCGGTCGGCTTTGCTGCCGGTGGTGTTCTGCAGGCTGCCCTCCGTCATAAACTTCATCACGGGGCCTTTGGCTCGTGCTAAAGCTGTGCGAAATGGTGCCAGCACCTCCTCGGCCTGCTTCATGGTCGGTGCCGTGGTCAACTGCTGGGTGGTGTTGGTGTTTGCGGTCATGAAGTAGGCCTGCAAAAACTCCAGGTACATGGTCTTTGCGGCCGCGCGGGTAATGATGAGGTATTGCTTCTTGATCAGCCGCTTTTTGATCCGCTTGGTCTCGTAGTGCCCGCCGCCTCCGTGGGGGTTTGGCACAAACACGCTGCGCTCCACAAAGTAATACCAGCCAAAGATCTCTTCGGCCCATAGTTTAAAGCTGTCCAGCATCTTCACGTCACCGCCGTCGGTCAAGGTCAGTTCATCCTCGCAAAACGCGATGAAGCCGTTCACTGCCTTGTCGTCGTACCAGATGCCGGGGTTTGCAATGAGATCGTCAATGCGGTTCATCTCCATGGAGATTTCCCTGCAAACCGGGATCTCCCCACGCATCACGGCCTCCCGAAACCGGCCGTAGTAGATCGGCGTGGCCGTGTTTGAGAGTGCCATATTTTCTTCTCCTTACCGTTTTGCCTGATAATACGGCTTGCTTTCCAACGCTAAACACAAACTGCTGTTCGGGCAGCGCATGGTCCCGCATTTGGCACAACTTTCGCAGAGCGCATACGAGTTTTCCGGGCGCTCTGCTTTCTTTTGGTGCTCCATCGCCCACTCCTGAACGACTTTCAGAAAGCTCATGTGTTTTCTTCCGGCACGTCGTGCTCCACGTTCAGCCGCCATTCCATCTCGGAGGCGGTATTTTTCAGCGCTTCCATGGTGGTGCTGCTTTGGGGCACATCGAACCCCAGCAGCCGCACTTTTACTGCTGCATACGCCTTGACGGCTGCCACTTTTATCGGGTCCGGCAGAAACTGTTCCCACGTCTCCCCGGTTCCCGTGATGAAGAACCCCTCTTTGGGCCCTACCCCCATCTGGGTCAGTACCAGAAACACGCTGTTCAGGTACATCACAATGTCCGGGTCAAAGTCCGTGCACTCTTCCGCCACCCCCAACAGTTTCTTTACACTGGTCAGGATGCTCTCGCTCATTTTGATGTACCTCCCATGACTTTTTCTCTTCATTCCACTTGTCAATTGCACTGCTAAGAGCATTGGCTGCGGATACCATGCTTTTCAGCTTTTCAAGTTCATGGGCTGTGGTATCTGCTTTCCGTACCGCAATATACCCTCCTGCTGCTTTCACACTTTCAGCATTTTTTGCAGTATTCATGTAAGTCATTTCAGCATCTGTTTCAAAGGTCGTCTCGCGCTGGATTGATGACTGCACGGCATCAGCCATCCTTAATTGAAAGTCATAGTCATAAAACCCGGGGTCAACGCTATGAACCTCGGGAACAAGATAACCCTGTGCGGGCCTCTCATGCGGTACACGCCAATACTTGCTGATGCCCGTTCCGGCAATCGAAACGTTCGCCCACAGCAGGCATTCGTCCAGCTTTGTCAGTGCCAGGCCTCTTTCCATGCTCGGGTTCAACTGCCGGAGCATCACTTCGGCCTCTTCCAGCTTTTTCCTCAGGAGGGCGCTGTAATCCTGCTCCCGGGTGCTAAACGCTTTCTTCGGATACATTTTCGTTTTCCTCCACAACTTCCCAGTCATCGCAACACATCTGACACAGGTTCATACCAAAGTCGCTCACTTCCCGGAAGTTAATGTCATTTCCTTGTGCCGTGTGGATAATAAGCTCTCCCCCGGCAATTCGCCAGTAGCCTTTCCAGTGGTGCCGCCTTACTTTCAGGCCCTGCTTCATACTGATCCATGCACTCGTCCAGTTCATATTACTTCCTCCATGGGCAGGTGTCGCCCGGCTTTCGCTCTCCATCCGGCAGCTGCGGCTTTTTCCCCGTCCCGTAATGGATGGCCTTGTGTGTCACCGCCGAAACACAAATGGCGTTCTCCGGGTCCAGCAGCTTTTCGCTGTGCCGAATCACATCTTCTTTCGTGATCGGATTCAAATGGTGGATGCTGATGCGTGGCCGCACGGGTCTTCCATCCCGCAGCACCCAGTCTGTGATGGGATGGTCTTTGCACCCCAGGTCACAACCCATGTCCCGGGCAATGATCCTGTCCCGGAACTGCCGCCACTCTCTCGATTGGTAGAAGTCTTGGTTCAGCCATCGGTCAAACCCAAAGGTGTCTCTCCCCACTTCCCCATGCAGCTGCAAATACTCCAGCCGCTCCTCGTAGGTCGGCAGGGTGCATAGCTCTGTGTAGGTTTTCATACAAACAGCTCCAATATCTCGCAGAGTGCAATCATCGCAGACAGCACCCCAAGAATATACAGCATAGTCGTACTGACTGCATTTTCGGGGTGACGTCCAAAGTATACGGCTCCCAAAAAGATAGTAAGGCTGCAAAACCATAGCACAGCTAACGCCGTCTTATAGTCCACCATTTTATCAACTCACCTCAGCAGACCCTTCTGCTGGAATGCCGCATACAAAATCAGCATTCCGCACCATAGCAATGCAGGCATCCCGAAGTGCGCAAAGAGTTCCATTGCATAACTCTGCGTGTGTTTCTCTGCCCACTCCGCAAAGAACACCGAGCCAAAAACAATAACGACAAGCCAGAACATAACAAATGCCAACTCAGTTAAAGTCATACTCGTCGTCCTCTCCCACACCGTTGTATTTTGCCATAGCTTTCAGTACGTGTTCGTACATTTCCTTGCTGTCCTTGGCAGATTCCAGCGTCTCGGTCTTGGCACGCAGCAACTTGTTCTCTTCTTCCAGCTTCTTTTTCTCAAGGTCCGCTTTCATGGTCGCCAGTTTCAGGAAATGCGTTGTTTCTGCACTGGAGGCAGTTCCCTCCCGCAGCCGCTTTTCCACCAGCGTCATGGCAAGGTTTATCATATATTGCTCTTGTGCTTCTGGGGTCGAGGCAGGCCGGGCCGAAGCCGCAGCCATCTCCCCTGGCGCGTTTTTCTTCGGCCGCATTCTTACCGTCCTCTTTTCTTTTTGTCAATGTATTTGCTTTTGCAAGGGTTCATGGGAGGCGCATAAAGTACCTGTAGCCTGCTCTTGAAAGGAGAAGAAAGATGTACAATTTTGGAGGTTGAACATCATGTGGTGAACCCGAAACCCGTGTCATAGGAGGAAACGTTTTTCTACGGTGGTGTCTTCTCCCATGAGCCCTTGCAAAAACCGCCGAAGCATGGTCTACACCCCATACCTCGGCGATATTCTTTGTTATTGTTAAAGCCCAAATATCAATTTTCCCTCCGGGGAAATATCAAAGACCGGCGCGATTTGAGAGGGGGTGCCATTTTTGAGACCCCCTCCCTATGGTTTACGCGCTTTCAGCCAGAGCTGGATCGTCTTTGATCTCAATTTTGAGCTTCTTGTAAACGTTTAACGGATCAGCAGCAACGATCTGATCAATTGCTTTCTCAATTTCATAGGCATTTTCATTGTCTGTGAACTGAGAAGAAGTATGTGCAAGGCGCATAAGCAGACCAGAAGAGTTATAACCGTGATCCGTGTCATACTGATACCACTGTTCAAACTGCTCATACGGACTGTATGGGTTATCGAACGTAGTCAGAAAGCATCGAACCATAATTCTAAGCCTTTCTTGTTCGTAATTTACTAGTTCAGAGCGCTATAGACGGTTGATTCTGGAACGCCACAAGCCTGTGCAATGTCCTTATAGGTGTAACCACTGCGAAGCATCGCTTTTGCCTTGCTCATCTTTGCAGAAGACATGACAGTTGCAGTTTTCGGCATTGCACGTTTTACAATTTCGTCAGAATCAGAAGAATTAAGAAACTTCGTCAACATATTGTCCGAAATTGCACCAGCCTGAACAGCTTTCCATTCTTTATCCGTAAAGGTAACCTTGGACTTACGTCCACTAGCTCCCACGGAATCGCGTGCACGCTGCATTTCGACAGAAGAAATCTTCTTGATTTCTTTCTTGTCAATCGTCGGGTTAAGTCCCTGTTCCTGAATCTTAGCCTTGATATTGGCATTTGCAATCAGCATAGCCTTACGCTCTTTAGGTTTATTAGCTACCATGTTGTTGTACTTTTCTTTCAAAGAAGCAACTTCTGCAGCATAGGTTTTGGCTGCTTCCGGGTTCCGCTGGATGCCTTTCATGTTAGCAGCCTCTTTGCGAGCCTGGTTAGCCATGGCTTTGAGCTTATTGGAAAAGTCTGCGTACAGGTTCTCCTGGATCGTGCCAGAAGACAGAGTGCGGGCATCCTTAGTCTCAGAGATAAGGCTTACCGTATCCTCAGCGATACGTTCTTTACCCGTCTTAGGATCGGTAAAGGTTCGTCCACTCTCTTTGTAAATAAACTCGCCTGTATCCTTGTCAACACGGACGCTGCCACGACGCTCGGGAACACGAACCGTCTGCTTACGGCGGGACAGCAGGGTGGATGCGCCACCATACTTGGTATTGCCATCCTCGTCAACGCGCACCTGCCACTTCTCTTTCAGTTCCTGGATACCATTCTCTTTCTCAGAGCGCTTGTAGTCCAGCTTGTGCTTCTCGGCATCAATGACGACCATAGAGTGCTTAACGGCGCGAGCCAGCTCATCTTCGGATGCACCGCGCAGGGTCATATCCGTGATGAGGTTAGAGATCACGCCCATCTCGCGCTGCTTTTCCTCTTTCTTCATGAGGCGCACATGATTAGGGTTTCCCTCGGGCACAGCATAAGCAGTCTTAGGATCAAACCCCTCAAGTGCTTTTAGCGGCCGCGTAGATTTGATGGGCACCTTATCGCTGATAGGGATGATCATAACGGTATCGCCGTCGAAGTCGGCGCCAGACAGGCGCTCTGCAACCTTTGCATTGATACCGATTGCATCCTGGATCTGCCCGAGATTGCGCTTGCCATGCAGATTCTTATTGTTTACCGTAACAATAGGAATTTCAAAAGTGCCTGCATGGGGAAAACGAATCAGTGCAAGCTGAGTGCCGTTCTCATAAGTCGGGCAGTAGGCTTCGTTCTCCTTGATTTTGTTGATCGGCAGGATAACCTTAGTCGATTGCCCGGGAAATGCCGATGCTTTCAATGTCATCGACGTGCCCTCACAGGTGTCCGCAAAGTCGTTCAGCAGCTTCTTTTTGACCGTCGGGTTATCATAGTGCATGATTTCATCATACTGCGCTTGATAGTCCGCAACCGTCAGCTTCAGCTGGTTCTCAATCAGCTTTTTGGGCTGCTTGGACAGGAACTGCGAGGAAACGTTTCGGGACATAGTATCCCAATCGCCCTCTTCTTTCAGCTTATTGATAGGAGAAAGATGCTCTTTACCATCGGCACCAATGTACATGCTCTGGCCATTCGCCTTAATGGCTGCACCAAACGGATTGTCCGGGTCAGCTTTTGCTTCTTTCAAGACTTTCATCTTAGGCGTGCCAGAGGGTTTATTGGTGTTGAACATGACATCCACACCATCAGGAAGATCATCCGAATAGACGGCCATGCCTTTCAGATAATGGTCTCCATCTACCAAAATACGAACCTGCGCATAATGGCTTTTGCCGAGATCCAGGTCAGGAACGCCACGACGAATTTCCATCACGCCGTCTTTGTCCAAACCGCCCTCATCGCCATAGCGAATGGCAACGCGGCTTGAGTCCAGACTGGACGGGCGCTGCAGCTTCGTAAAAGTGTCACCACCATCATCAGAATGATAGTCGCCCAGAGAGTCGATCTGTTCCTGATGCTGATAGGCATACTTCTGGTCAAACTCGGGCTTTGCCAGCACCGTAATGTTGGTCTGCTGCCGAATATTGGTCGGCTGGCGAATACCAACGCCATAGCGCTTGTAACCGTATTCTGCCTCCAAGGTGTAAGCAGCTTTATCAAGCTCAGACTCTGAGACACCGAGCACCTGATTGGCGCCTCGGAAATATCAATCATGCCTTTCTTGTCAACTTCTTTTTTCAAGATGTCGGCAATATTTTCAGCACGTTTGGCTTTTTTGTCGATGTTTCCGGCATATTTTGACCGAACGCTCGATTCGCTCATCCCGAGTTGGTTTGCAATCTCCGTCCAACCAAGTCCCTTGTTGTCTTTCAGGTCTTTAATCTGCTCGTATTCAGACTGCTTCCTCAAACTGATGGCCTTACTTCTTGCAACACGGAACTCAGTAGGGCTCAGCTGATACTCCTTGGGGAGCGTGTCGTTTATGGCGTTGATGATATCCTTTTCGGACAGCCCTTTTTTCTTCAACGTCTCAATACGAGACAGAAAATCACCGGAATGCTGATACGGGTTATCGCCAGAGCCCCAGGGATAGCGGCCAGAATGGCGTTTGGTACCATAATGCTCCAGCATGTTTTCGCTGGTGCTGATGCCATAATACGAACGAATATCTTTCTCAATCGGATTCATGCTACTGCTCCTAACTTCAACTCTGCAATCACGTTATCGAACTCTTTGATTTTGGCGACGATAGGGTCAATTTCCTCAAAAGTAGGAGTTTCGACCAAAATATCATCGTTCTGGTAAATTCGATTCTCAATCCGAATATCTTTCGGATGAATGTGGTACTCCATGCAGAATAAAGCATCATAAATAAAGAGCTGTTCCATATGTGCAGGAACAGCCCCGGTTTTAAGATCATGAATACGAAGAAAATTGTTCTCAAAAGAAATAGCATCTGCAGTACCAAAGCAGTTCTCGCTGTAAAACAGCACCTGCTCCGGCGTCATGCGGAATCCGATTGCATCATTTACGTATGCATTGAGCGTCTTCTTGCTCTTCGGCAGCTTCTGGTTCAGATTGATGCACTCGGCTGCAAATGCATGGAGTCGGGTGCCTCGCTCTTTGGCCTGGAAGTTCATGAATGCATCGGCCAGGCGCTGCGCGTCATAGTTCAGCCAATGATACTTACTGGCTCCCAGGAATGCATGCTGCCCCGTGAGCCTGGAATGATCGTTCCATTGCATTGAGTATCTCCTCCTTGTTTTCGGGATAGATGAAAGCAGCAAAGCTCATCTCGTTCATCTGCCGGACGTAATAGTCCTGATTCGGACGATGAGATGCATTTGCAGACTTCTTTCCCTCTAATGCTGCCCATGTTGAGCCATACAAAACCAAGAGATCCGGAATGCCCTGAATCTCGTTGGGGTCGAGATGAACTACCTTGCAGCCAGGAAAGCGTTCTTTGATTTCTTTCACCAATCCTGTCTTGAATTTGTTTTCGAGCATAGTACAACCTCCAAAATGAAAGGAATAGTGCGTTTGAGACGCATTCTATTCCCCTCATAAAAGGGGATGTTTTTATCGCGGGGGTTTTTGTGTGAAAGTGTGAATTTTTGTGTATTTTCGTGAAAAATGGGAAAAGAAAAAGCCCCTGCAATTTTCATGCAGAGGCATTTGGTTTTTAGGCTCAATATCTATATCTATTGAATAGTTCTTCTGGACCGCAGCACATAGGGAGTTTTTCGTACTTTCGCTCGCCGTAGTCATCCTGAATGCTACCTGCGTCGCAATCATAATCGTATGCTTCCGGGCCATGGTTTCTATAGAGGTCATCAAACGAATACTCTATTTCACATTGGTCACATCTCCATGTTTCCGGGCCAACTTTCTTCATATGATGACCGCATTCGCACACAGGTGCCTTAACATGAAGTTCCACGAATTGATTTGCTCGACAGTCTACATGATTGCCGTCGCGATCAGTTGTCCACCATTCCTCGAAAGCCATATTTTCACCTCGTAGAATCAGAAGCGTTACGTTCGTACACTGTGGTTCTATGATACATCATCTTACATGCTTTTTTCAAGCCAAAAACTCGCTGTGGCCAAAAGCCCATTTTTTCTCTCCTATTACTATATATAAATTTTAAAAATTTTTACTAAATAAGAAATAAAAGTGGGTTTTTGGCCACACTGCATATTTTTAACGTATCTACGTTAAAAGTTGTGGCCATTTTTTCAAAAATTTTTGGCCACAAAGTGGGTTTTTGGCCACGAAATCCATGCTTTTCAACGCTTTATCACAAAAATTCACAAAAAGCGGCAAATAAAAATGGGCAGAAGCGGGCGCTAGTTCAAAAAGAACAAAGCGTGAATTCTAATGGAAGAAGCCCAAAAACCCGCCTATCATCAGAATCGCAAAGCAAACGATTATAATGATTAAGCAAGTTTTGATTGTTTTAGAAGCATTGGCGTTTTCTTCGTGCCTCTTCCGCTCCTCAAATTCCATCTTCTTCAGTTCGAGCTCCTTGGCATCCTTAGACTCCTGGATTCGTGCTTCATCCACGAACCGATGAGTCTCCCGGTAATCATCGAGCATAACCTTAGTCCCACAATACTCGCAGAACATAAAATCGCGGTTCTCATCCTTTACCGTGAGCTCACCGCCGCAACTGGGGCATTTTACCGTCCGTGCCATAATCAGCACCTCCTTAATGTTGAGTCAAGAATATCATGTAGGAGTCGAAAGGTCAACCTATTAGGGAGCACGTATCCAAATATACATCATATCTTAGTCGTTATAAAAATAAGAGCCGCAGAAATTTCCACGGCCCTTGATTATTAGCTCCTCACGTCCACATCCGGCAGAACATCCGTGTGGAAATACATTTTATAGTGGTACGGGTCAGTGGTCGTGCCCGTAATATCTTCCACTACGTACATCGTGTAGTCGTTCAGGTAAATATAATTCTTCTTGTACGTACTCGGCCCTGTCTTCACGGTGCACACCAACTCGTTTTCAGAATTGTTGCTGATGGCCATAAGACCTTCTGCCTCCAGAATGATCTTATCCGTTCTAGCATTGTAAACCGTGATCCTCCGCTCCGTCTCAAAGTAGTCGGCCTGCTTCGAGATGTTTGCATTCACCTTATCCGCCTCACTGCACCCGCAAAGCCAAATGCATCCCAACAGCATCAGCAGACACATAATCAAACAAGCGATACGATTCTTACTCATTTTTCATCAAACTCCTTGCTGCTGCGTAAATAAATTTTTTCACAGACCATACATCCACCCGATACTGAACACGCAGCTTCTCCAGCTCGGGATTCGGATACTCGCCTGCTCGAAACTCAGTCATATCCATCGCCCTGCGCAAACGTCGATCCGCCGCACCAGGACTACAATGAAACCGATCCGCCAGCATGCTCTCGATATCCGCCAGCGAGATAAACTGATGGTGCCGCAGGTCTTCCATCGTAAGCTCCACTGCTTCGCCAATCAGTTCTCCACCAAAGGTCAGCATGGGAACCTTCAACTTAGCGAGAAAATCATACGTTCTTTGCTGCATTCTCGTTCACCACATCCTTTCCCACTCAGGTTTTCATAGTAGCATTTGCTGCATGAACCAGATATGTGGTACCGTCAATCGTGATTTGCAGCTGATCGCCTTCGTAGTCAGTCCAGTTGTCCACTTTGCCTTGAATAATAGTTCCGTCGGGCAACTTAATCTGTGCCCAGGAATAGGTAAATGTTGTATTAAACACCTTATAGTTTCCACAACCGCATAACCCGAGGCAGCCAACAAGCATCATCAGACATGCAACAACACAAATAATACGATTTTTCATAGTTACTTCACCATACTTCCCTTCCGAGTCTGATCGTCTGCCGGCCAGAGTGTTTGAATATCATCGAACACCACCGGGATCTTCTTCTGCAGTTCATGCAGCAGCGGGCACATGAGTTCTCTCATCTGAGGATGGGCCGCCGCAGGAGTACGCAGCTTGAAGATGTTGCGCCACTCACGGTAGTTGGCCGTCACCACGATCTCGGTTTTCAGGCACAAAGGCAGCACGCATCGAGCCTGTTCGGGACGGAGACCATTGGTAATGAGAATTTTATATCTTTTTTCAGCATCGTCACAACTCCAATACCACGCATTGTGGATTTGATAGTCCGTTTCGAGTTTTATAAAGTCCTCACTCGAACTGGCTGCTTTAATTGCTTTTTCTGTAGGTTCGCAAGGGATGTAATACGGCCGAATAAAGCTCAGCTCCCCGCCAAACTTCTCCGTCGAGTAGTTGCAGTACCGGGTGCTCTCCTGTGCAAAGCTCGCGATGCGGTGCCGCACCAGCTCATTGGCAATGGCCCGGTCACAGGTAAACAGCACGGACAGCTGAGAATGCTCCAACATCGCCTCATGCCCCTGCTTCACCAGAAAGCCCACCAGTTTCTTTGCCGACTCACCATCCGGCGTGATCTTGTCCTCGCTCTTGTAGCAGACCCGGGCCACCCGCTCGATCTGCTGGAGCTCTTTGATGCCACCCTCAGAAATATCAGTGAGGATTTCGTATTTGGGTTCAACGATTTTCATATGTTAGCAATCCTTTCTCTTTCGGGATCTCGCAAAATAGAGTCCCACTCTGCAATAAGCTGCTTCAGATTTGAATCATCAATTACGCCCTGCATGTTGTGTTCATTATATGTCATTAAAACCTCACCTGTTTTAGCTGGACCGAGTCCACAATTAGAACAGGAAATCTCATATCGGAGTTTCATAGTTGTACCACAGGTCATCGCACCTGTATTTTTCAAATATGCTTTACAATAGCACATAGGACAACATCTCATAAAGGATCCTCCTGTACCAATCTGCAAGTCCAATCCCCACAGATATCACCCGAAGCATGCTTCTTTGCAAACGCCATGCCTTTCTTAATGGCCTCCTGCTTATTTTCTGCTTTGACCACAAAACCCTGATGCCCGCCACCATTGTCTGTACACTCAAACCAAAATGTATATGCAGTCATGTAAAAACCTCCAGAATCGAGTTGAGCAACCAATCAAAACACCGCTTAAAAAATAAAGCGAGTCGGTGCAGCCAATACTCAGGCTCTGACGGAATATCTCTTCCTTGATCCCGCAGTGCATAGTACAGCTGTCGGTCAAATTTGCGAAACGGAATATCATTTGACAAACACCATAGATGAGCATCCTGATAGCTGATTTCACCGTAAATGCATCGCTCAATTACATCTTGCATCGTAGCGTTGACTTTTACCATTTCCAGCTTATGAGTTTCGTAATCCTCAGAATATAGCCCGATCTCTTTCATTGGTTCGCCGGCATTGCAAATAAAAATGATGCACGGCTCATCATTTGCATATAAAATTTCAATCGTTTCGGCGTTTACTATCTCTCTTGCCTGGTCAACTGTGATTTTCCCTGTATCTACCAGATTGGCTATCCAATGAATATTACCATACATCATATGTATCACTCCAGAAACCGAAAAATAATAAACCACAGACACTTCAGCGTAAACGCAATGATAATAAGCCAAGCGCAAATTACCATCGTCGTTGCCATGACCTGGCCCATGATGTCACCAATGCGGGCACCGAGAGGTTTCTTTTCTTCATTCATATTAAAGCTCCTGTTTCTCATATCCGATAAAGTCAGCAACACCAATATTGCCGTTATCACAGTTATGCTGTGCGTACAATTTCGGAACCAGTGCCATTCGTTCAGATATGTACTTTGGGGTTCCATTCGCACGCCTTATAAACTCGTTCATGTCCTTGCCCGCAGCAGCTCTTCCATGTGTCGTCACCGGGCAAAATTCTGCGCCACACTTTCGGCATTTGTAGATTTGGTTGTACACCATGCTCATACCACACACCTCCTTGCAGCATCCAGACGGCTCTCCGCAGCGTTAAGCTCAAAAATAGCAGCCGTAATAAACTCCGGGTCACAGTTCTCAAAGTGGTTCTTAGCAATTTCCAATTCTTGTAGAGGGTTACAATATTTATGGATTGCACCAATTCGAGCTTCACATTCTGGGATTCCCAACCAACGAGCCCATTCTTCTGTTGGAGATTTAATTCCGAGAAGCCATTTGATTGGTTCCGTCCAGAATATCTTGATAAACTCAGCGATTTTTCGCAGCATTTCTGCACCTCCGTTCGTTGATATCAATTACTTTCGTTGCGACCAATCTCGAATACTCGTTCAAGGCGTTGCGAATCACCTCAGATTTTGTTTGTCCTGTACGTTCACAAACATTGGCAAGCAGAGTATTTTCTTCTGGGGTCAGTCGAATTTTAACTGCTACATTTCTCACAATCTCTTTAGGTGGTCTGCCTCGCATGTATTTCACTCCTTTTATAAAAAATAAAGAGCCGCAGATTTCTCCACGGCTCCCGCCTTAATGATTAGTTCGTATTATCGTTCCATAAAGTCTTTATCTACCAAGTCATATTCCACATCATGGTCATTGGAATTGCCAATAAATATCGAAAACGCCTTATCAAGGTCTGTAAAGTCACACACTGCAATTTCATTATTAACAAATGCAGGTGAGCCTACCAAAGCCTCGCACATACGGTCACGAAATTTAGCCATTTCCTCAGGATTCTTGCATTTGATGTTCAGAACAATCATAGTTCGTACCTCCAAAATATAATTCTGAGACTAACCATCTCATAATAGAGGTCGCATTTTTCGCGCCTTACTTAGCTTTCTCCCTTTTATCCTTGAACTTCACAGGCTTCACAGTCCCCTCCCGTGCACACTCCGTCAGGCACTCATTGCAGGGCTCGTCCGTCTCCGGCACCTTGAAGTTCTCGCACTTCGGGCAGTAGGTCGCATAGTCCACTTCGCGCATCCAGTTATTCATACGACAATGACTCCTCCCATTTCTTTCCAAACCGGATAAAGAACCATAAGCTCTTTGCCGCATTTAGGACATTCCAAATATAATTCTTTATCATTGGAAAACCGCATCCTATCAGGATAAAACGGTTTCAATCCGTTATGGACAATTCTTCCTAAAATCACTCCACAATCGCAATGAATATCCTCATCTGACTCGTCATCAGGGCTTTCACTAGGTTTCTCTTCTTCAGGATCAGGCGGAAGAACCCACGGATTATCGCCACCGCAAAGTGGACATTTAAATATAACTTCATGTTCGCCCATCCGTTTTCCAGTAGCTCTAGCCCAGTGCTTTCCGCAGTGTTTGCATTTACCGTTGCGAGACACCCAATAATCACGGTCTCGCTCAGTTACAGTCGGCGACAAATTAAACCTATCATCCAACTCCGGATGGGTCTCCCGCTGGTTCAAAGCCCACAGCAAATTCCAGCAGGCAGCGCGCAGGTGGTCCTCGTCGTCCATTCCGACCATGTACTTTGCTAAATGGCGGGAAGCGCTGTCCAGCAGCGAATGCAGCGGAATCCCCTTATCCACGTTATGCTCACCGTACTTCAGCGCACCCTCCTCGCAGTGTTTGCTGACCTCCATGATGCCGTACCAAGGCAGAAGGTCCATCCGCCCTTTCCCTGCGTGCATATCACGCTTGGCACCAGTTTCAAATTCGGTGCGATCTCCAGAATCTTTGATCACAAATATCAATCCTTTCTTACTTAATGAGATTCACATGATGCTGGTGAACCTCAACAACATCTCGCGGATGGTTCTTTTTTCCAAAGAACATTACAATATGCGGGTAATTATCTCGTCTATCGTTGCGGCAGTACAATTTTGTGGGAACTTTGTAGCGAGGCAATGCTTCTTCAGTATACATGATTTTTATAAGTTGAATCTCATGATACGTCGTCTTCATCTTCTGAATAAGTTTTTTCTTGCTTTTTCGTGAAATATTTCCCATTAGCAGAACCTCCTGATTCTTCCCTGCATAACCTTGTTGGGAATATCCAGCCACCGGATTTTGCACTTGTCCTTGTAGTCAGGACGTAGCTTCTGAAGAATCATCTTCCATGATTGCCTCTCGATTTCTTCAGTCAAGTCCATGAGACAAGCCTTTACTTTCTCGAAGCATTCTCCAATTGCATTTAAGACATCTGATATTTGCTCACAGGCCGTCGCAATAAACTTTAAATAATCATAAATATCATGCTTGGCACCAGTTTCAAACTCCGTGTAATCTCCAGAATCTTTGATCATTTGTCTTCCTCCTTTTTGAATCCTTGAAAGTCTCCTATCCCAAAGCTTCCATCTTTGCAACGGTGAACGTCACGTACATGTGCACCAATCCCACAGCCTTTCGGATACCATTTACCATCATAGGCTGCACCCGAAGCGGATTCAATTGCCGTATTTTCACTAGCAGTCGCAACAGGCTCAAATAATTCTCCACACAAGCGGCACTTGTAAATTCCATGAAACAGTGTCATCCGTTTTCCGCCTCCAACTTTTCAATAATTTTACCAATCGCGGCAATAATATAATTTCCAAGGAAATTCTGAAAAGCAGCATCCTGGGTGGCGCGAAGCATCATTTTGAGTGCCAACTCATCAGAAACTGCGTAATCAGTCATTTCTTTGTTGGCTTTTTCTACGATTTCCTTGGAAAACAGTTCTCGAATATCATTACTCTCCATAAAATTTCCTCTCGTTAAACGCCTTTTTCGAGTTCAGTGCCATCGACTTTAGCTGGTAGTACCTTGGTGCGATCTCCAGAATCTTTAATCATTTGTCTTCCTCCTTTGATTTTTTCTCAACCGTAATAACTTCTTGGATGTGATTTGATTCATCGAAAAATACAGCGACACCTTGTAATTCTTTGCCGTTACCATCCTTACAAGTATTCGGCATATAGAGTTTAACAGAACCTTTATATCGCTTAGGTACATTCGGACCATACTTAATGGCCGTTATTTTCACCTCATGATAATTTGCCTGGAGTTCCAGTATGATTGATTTTTCGATTTCTGTGCTACAGATTCTGATGTCATGAATTGTGCTCATCAAAAGCGCCTCCATCATATTTCAGAAAAAGTCCATACTTCCATCTTGCAAACAGAACCTTTCCATGCTTCAACGCCTCAATGTCTTCGTCAGTTATCACAAAAAAACTATTTCCAAAGAAGGATCGATTCTGACATGTGTCAATAAGATTGCATGATTTGAATGTTTCATCAAACCAAGTTTGGATGCCTTCTTCTGTGGCATGGCAGGCTTGACCGTTTCCTGAACATATACCATTTTCCATGTAACCTGGACATTTTTTATAAGCCATAGTTGTTACTCTCCATAAAATTTCCTCTCGTTAAACGCTTTCTTCGAGCTCAGTGCCCTCGAAATCGCAAGGTCGATCCCCGCTCTCGACTTCAGATGGTAGTACCATAGATTCTTGTACGGGGTGTTCAGCCGGTCGATCCGTCCTGCAGCTTGCTCCATGATTTTGTAGGAGTAATTCTGACTGTAGAATATAATCGTATCGGTCTTGATGCAGTTCCAGCCCTCGGCTCCTGCGTTGTACTGCACGAGATAAACCCACTTATCGCCATCGGGAATCGGCTGGTGCTTATGCCCATTCCATTGTGCAACTTCAACGCCTTCTCCATAATTCAATCCGAGCAAAATATCCAGCTCATAATCGAAATTGTAGAAGATGATGACTCGCGGCCTGCTCATGCAAATATCACGGACTTCCTGTTGGCGGCTCCGATCCGAGTTGACCAGTTTCCGCAACGAATAGCAAAACTCACTTGCTGTCTCGATAGGCTTGTCCTCCCACGGATTCCAGCGGGTCCTACAAATTTGCAGATATTGCGCTTTATCGTAGTCCACAAAGACATTCTCATGATGCGATACGGTTTCGCGTTCAAAATCCATATCAACCAGAATCCGTTCCCGCAGCCTTACCAAGCGCTGCGTGTTCAGGTAGCGGTCGATTTTAGGGTACTTTGAGAAGCGGCTGTAAACGACATGTTGGTTATTAAACTCTGTGCGGTTCCGAAAAAATCCATTGGCGATGAACACCGGGATATAATCTGTCCAGCAGTCCCCTGGAGTGGCACTGAGCAAAATCCACTCGTTTTCTTTCGTGATTTTCAGGAACGATTTAACCCACTTGCCGCTGCCGACGACACGCTGCTCATCAAATATAAAGAACGCATTCTTTACGCCAACGTACTTTCCGATATTGTTCCAGGAATCCACCACGACCTTGTGCTCGTAAATATCATGCTCCGGGGCCGTCCCCATATAGAAATGAGCCAGCTCTTCGTCCCATTCGCCTGTATCCCTTTTCCGGGCAGTCGTGATGATGTAAAGATCCGGGGGCTCTGTCATACGAACATAATTCTCCGTATTCACCTCCCCATCGTAAAGTTTGTAATAGAACGCCAAACTCGTTCTCGATTTTCCGCTCCCGACACCACCACATAGGATGCAGCCAATTTTCATCCGTTTGACCGCATCCAACTGGTAGTCGTAGAGCATAACTCCTGCCATCAGGGTAATTACCTCCATTCCAAATGAGTATGAATTGAGCACTTCCTGCAGTGGTTCTCGTAAGCAAGCAGCGCAATCGTTGCCTCTTCCTCGTCCTCTCCCTCTTCTTTGGCTGTGTATCTGAAAAGCTCTTTTCCATCCTTATAAAAGACTTTCCAAAGTCGCTGTTGGTGATTAGTAGAGTCCGTGCTTTTTGCAGTAGGACGTATATTGTAAGCCCTCCTTATCCGCTTCATGCATGATTTCCTCCAACGTAGGACCTTTCCGTTGTGGTTTCGGTGGTCTATCCTCGTCTGCACAAGGGAATCCGCACTTGCACATGTTGCAGTATTTCCGCGCAATCGGAACGTTGTACATCATCCTGCCGCATTTCTGGCAGGGCTTGTTTGTCCTTGTGCCTCCGTAGTGGTTACCCATAAATATCAATCCTCCAATGCTTTATGCTCGGGTTTCTGCCCAGTTGCGAGTCATGCGGGAATCGAACCCACCGTACAGCCCATGCTAATGACTCAAATAAAAAGAGCCTCAGATTTCTCTGAAGCTCTCGTATTGTAAAGAAAACAGATTATTTTACGGTATTCTCCGGTTCATAATCAATCTTTAAATGCGTTCTCCCATGTTCGTCGATGGTGCGCCAGAATCGTTCAGGGCAGTGGAACATTTTTTCGTATTTTGCCAAAAGTTCAGGACTCAGCGAGCCAAAGTCATCCTCTGTCAAACCTGTAATCAAAAATGTTCCAGCAATAACATCAATTGGTGTGCCATCATCGGTCAGGAGGGTTCGGTTGAAATTATCAATGCCAAATCCAAGAAGTTTTCCCTCTTCATTGCATATCAGCGCCACAGGATCATCCCAGGGATACGTTACCTGAATAGTTCCTCCAACTTCTTTTTGGAGAGACTCCAAACCAAGCGGAATCCGAACAATTTCGGGAATGCAATGGGGCTTGATTCTCAAAACTTTGATCCGTTTCATGATGTTCAACCTCCAAAGTTAAAATATAAATCGAGCTGTCTCCTGCTGAGAACGCCATTTGCGACGTGGGCACTCACCGGCTGGAGCATTCAACCGAGGACTGACCCCGGCACTCGAAATATCAATTAGTAGATTTCAAGATTGTCTACTCTCTGGTCAATAAGCCGCCGCTCAATGACATCCGGTGCAACGTAGGACAGATTCACCAGATACTGCGGAATGCCATAAAGTTTTGCGGTGTAGTTCTCGACAATGCATCCGTCGAAGCCTTTCTGGTCGTCATAGACACCGATAAAGGCGTCTGCCTGAGACAGCATCTCGATGGACTTACCCAAGTACCACAGCTGCTCACGGTTACAGGCGGGTGCTTTGTCAGCAATCCAGGTGTCGATCACCTCAAATTTTTCGTCAAAGATAGCTTCTGCAATTTTGTGCATCTGCTCCATCGACTTACGAATCTGTTCTTCGGTCCGCCCACGCATCGGGCAGCTGATAAATAATTTTTCCATAAGAGAAACCTCCTTAGAACGGAATATCATTAGGGTCGTTCGGCTCGGCCATATCTGCTTCCGGTGCTGCATAGCGGGCATAGCGCTCTGCATACGGATCAGCATCAGCATCCTGCTCAACATACATCACATCCGCATACAGGCTGTACTCCCCGGGGAAGTTCTTCTTCTCCACGAGATTAGCCTGCAGGCAGACATTCTTGACGCGGATAAAGTCGAGCTGGCCGACCGTTTCCGCATTGCAGAGAAGCCGCTTGCCGGAGGTGGTGATCCAATAGACGCGCGGCGGCCACTTGGAATCCATATTGACATTGACCGGGACGTACAGCGTCGGCACATAGGGCTCATCATAGGTGCGCTCCGGGTTCGGGTGGGTTTCCTTGACTTTGACACCCAGCGACACCAGATGGTCTGCAAGCTCCCGAGTCGGGATCACCACATTGACACGCCGGGTGCTGGAGCCAAAGCGGTCGCGGCTCGGGTCACCCGAGAAGTTGGTATTAAAAATAAAACGAGTATCGTCGATATTGACTTTCTGACGCTTGGTATACATAAATATCATTCTCCTTTACTTATACAGTTCCTGTTCCATCACGGCAAGGTTAGCCTTCATCTCGCACAGTTTCTTCATAAACCTGGCCGGATTGCCCGCAACAGTCCCATCGATGATCTCATCGAAAATGCGATTCATCTTTTCGATGGAGGCCTTTACGGCGTCGAGATTGGCGGAGTGTTCCGCCGTGCAGGGCTTGTTGGGGTTGCCCTTCCAGCATTTCTCGACCCAATTCCGGATCTCAGTGTAATATGCACCATGGTTGCCAGCGCAGCGCTTTGCAACGGCCAGTGCCAGCCCCTTTTCCGGGTCGAAAATATCATTCTCGTTGCACTTCACAACGGTCTTGGTGCCATCCGTCCAGTAGACAACCGTGGCCGGAGGGTTAAAGATAACATTTTTGATCGAACCAGCGTTCATAGCAGTCTCCCTCTTTACTTCTCTCTTGAAGTTCGCATCAACAATATCAGCGAGGCTATAAAAGTCGGGCATACTCCTAATATGCCAGTCGCCTTGTTTGTCTCGCAGCAAATCGCCGGGATTGAAAGTCAAGCTGCGCCCATTGTCCGTTTCGATGTACATTTTGTTATCATCAACTTTGCGGTAAAAATTAGAAACCTGGTCCATATATTTGCCATCCGAGCTAAACAGTCTTCCGTATCCCATAAATCTCATCTCCTATCAAAATTCTGTGCAGCTTCTTCCTGCACGTCATCCCACGGAATATCAGGCTTTTGCCAGGGCGATTCACCCGAATCATCTGCGACGAACCACTCGAAGTCTCCATATTTCGAGATTTCCTTAACGGCATCGTTTACTTCCTTGTTGAAGTAGTCCTTGTTGATGGACTCCTCCATGTGAAGCTGATACACCATCTCGCTTTCCAGCCATCGGTAGTCCTTCGCTCCGGTCACAGAAGCATACTTTCGCTCGCCGGCATCATCAACCCCGGTTTCACGCAGAAGCAGTGCACCACCTGCGCCAGGCATGATCGGACAGAACTGCCCAACGCGGCCCACAAAAATATAATCGTGTTCGCCCTCGGGCAGATCCTCGTTCTTGTCGAGATAGATGGCACCCTTGGAGACACTTTTTGTCTCGCACAGGTCGTTGAAGACGATGGGGTCCTTCGAGAACAGCGTCTTGAAGACATACGGGATCTGGAACTGTGTGCCCGTGGCCGTCCATTTTCCGCCTTTCTTCTCGTTTTTCTCCGGGATATACCCGTATTGGTCCTTGCATTTGTCTGCATCCATGTACTTGGCAATATAAACCGCATTGTTCACCAGGCACATCTTCTCGTAGGTGGCCTCGTGCTCAAAGGTATAGCCGTACTTGGTTGCAAATTTCATGCAGAAGTCGATGATCTCAGGTGTTGCACCGGGAATCTTGATGGAATCCGTCTTGATATGCGCTACTGCGAAGCCGCGGTTAGCAACTTCATCCTGCAGGGTGCGCATAAATAAAGCCCCTCGAAGCGCCACAATGTTGTTGGCGTTCTTGGGGTTGCGGAACGGATTATCAAAAGTGGCCGACGTCAGGCCATAAACCGAATTGATGGCGATTTTCAGTGCCTGAGCCAATGCTTTTGCCTGCCCGGGGTCATCCAGATACTTGGCCAGCTTGCCGCCAAACAATGTCTTGGCCTTGTCATATTCTCCATGTTTCACATAGATACGTACATCCATCAGGTCGTTGAAATGCTTGGTGTAGTCTCCAAAGTAGTTCATGGCCACTGCAGAATGTGGATGCAGGGAGGCAACATCCAGCAGTGCCACATTGTAGTACATGTTTGGTTCTGCATACACATAGCCGCCCATGCCCAAATCGGTACCACGGAACATATTGTGCATCTTTCCATCATCGCCGCGTACGAACTCATACCCCGGAAACGCATTGATGATGTTGTGGTCCGTCAAAATATCAGGCTCTACTTCCACCACCTCATCAGATTTACCTGTGGCCAGGTCGGTGTAGACCAGCTTGGGGTGCTTTTCCTTACCAAAGATGATCCGTGTAGTAAGGCTGTTCGTCGTGTCATTGACCGTCATCCCAGCCAGGTCTGCCAGAATCTCACGTGCCACGAAATCTGCCTGACGGTCTTTGGAATAAAACAGCGCTTCTGTTGCGATCACGTCATTGTCACAGTATTCCGCAACTTTATCCCACAGGCTCTTCGGTACCGGCTGATCCCACGGAAGGCCCAATTCCTGGTGGTGAATGCCCAGCTCGATCTCAAACTTCTTCAGGCTCTGTTTTTTCGACGAGAAATCGTAAATATCAGTGTACGAGAGGTTGTACGCCTCTCCGAAGAAGCCCGTATGCTGGTTGACGATCTGATTCGACAGTGCATAGATCTGCTCGATGGACATTCCGATCATCCGTGCCCAGAGAATATGGTTATCGTACTTACGGTTATTGAAGCCGATGATACGATACTTCGTCAGATTCTCAATTTCTGCAGGCGCCGGGTTAATCATGCGGTAGACCTTTTCCTGCTTGGCAAACTTCCAGTTTACGAGCAGCAGGTTGGGGAAGACCTCACAGTCCAGAAAGATGATGGGTTTTTCGTCCCCTGTAGGCGCTTCTGCCTCCAAGTCGTCTTTGGATTTAAAATGCATCTTGGACACGATCTTCAGGCACGCCTCTGCCTGATTCGTGCTGCTGGCGGCAAAACTGAGGATCGCGTTTCGCATATCATCGACGTTATACCGCACATTTCCCTCATAGGCCTCATCCATGATGTGAGCAATAAAGTCTACGCTGGGCTTGGTATAAGGCTGATCTCTTTGGCGAGGGCTTTTTTGATGAGGACACGCAGGTGCCGCTCATCCTGAATCTGCTTTGTATCAACCATTGCTTTTTCTCCCTTTAATGGCAGGCCACTGCTGATGTTCGCGATGGGAATGTCATTGCACTTTGACAACTTTCGCCGCAGCGAGGATTTCCCCGAGAACACCTTGATCTCAATGTTCTCGTCATAGATCCTGCTCAGCTTTGTCGCGTCGCCCGTGTAAATATAATGCAGGTGGATGCCGGCACCCGATTTACTCAGTTCCGCATAGGTCCGGGGCCATTGGGAAGCAGCTTCAAGGTTTCGCTCAAAACTCTTTGCTCCATCTGACCCCGGAATATCAAAGTCAATGACAATATGGTTCTCCGGGACTTTCACATAGTGTAGCCTCGAAGTGTCCAGCCCGGACAATTTGCTTCGGACATTCTCCCACTTTTGCGTAGGAGTGCCATTTTCGTTCGCATATTGCGCCGGACAATCCTTGCAAATATCATCAAAGAGAGAATGCCGCTCTTTGAACTCAATCCAGGACGCCCCGGAGTCCGCAGCGGGTTCTTCTGCTTTCTCCGGGGTATCCAAAAACTCTTTGAACTTTTCGTACTTGAAACCACTGTAGTAGCTGCGCACCCGTTCTCCGTTCACATCTTCAGCCCGCTCCTTATAATCCGAGAAGTAGTTCATGAGTTCCTCTCGAAACGCTCTACGCGAGTAAGGATACGCCACCTTTGCCTCCTGGTTGTAGGTGTCGTACATCGCCCAGGCTCGTTTCAGGGAAACCCCGTCCTCTTTCTTGAAAATATAATAGGAGTCGAGCATAAAGTTGTAGAAATCATTGGACGCGCCCAGCATACGGGTCGGAACATAATCGTCGTAGAGATGCTTGTTCTTTTCGTATACCTGTTTGCAGTACCATGCGATGCCGCCCAGCTCGAAATCCACTTTGGCCACCAGGTCGCGGTACTTTTTTGCCGGGATCTTCTCCCCACTGGGTTCCACGTCGATGAGTCGCCGGATCAGACCTGATTTTGCATCGGTGATCTTGACCGGCTTATTGGTGCCCAGAAACATAAAGCACTTGAACTGGTTCGCATAAGCGCTTCGGAACTTCTCGTTGACCATCATCGTTTCGTGGGAAACCAGAGAGTTCAGCCTTGTGTTGTCCTCGATACGCGAGAGGTCGCCATCGTGTTGGATCGCGATCAACGGGTTCGATTTGAACGCTTCCAGCGCAAACGCATTTGATGCAGACCCCAGTGCCTTAGAATCGAAAACAGACCAATATCCGTCAAACAGCTTCTGTACGATGTTCAGCACCGTGGATTTGCCGCTTCCTGGAGGGCCGTAGAGCACCAAGAACTTCTGGAGCTTCTTGGAGTCGCCGTTCACGATGGCTCCGATCGCCCATTCGATCTTCATGCGCTCTTCTTTGGAATATAAAGTGCCCATGAGCTCGTCATAGGCGCTGATACTCCCCTCTTCCAGCGGATACGGCAGCCGTTTGGATGCATAGCTGTCTTTTTTGACCGTGGTGTTCGCAAATATCAAGGAGTCATCGAGCATGTGGAAGCTGTCCCGCATCTGCCGCTGACAGTATTTGTGCCAGTTATCAATCATACCGGACTCCGCATCCCACATATGCAGCACGCGGAATCCATCCGTCATGGTCTGCTTATGCTCCTGCACATACAGATCAAGCTCCCGGTCGATAAGCTGCAGTGCATCCTGTTCATCGGTGCTCCAAAGGCCTCGTTCTTCCAGCCAGACTGCATAGAAATCAGAACCCCGAATCATCAAATCTTTCGATTTTTTGATGATAAACTTGGGATAAATCTCGATCACACCCCGCTTTCCTGTCCGGGTCGCGATCATCAGGAAATCAATCATGACGAACTGACTTCCTCCTTTCCATGCATTTATTCCGGCTTTTTGGTAATGGTCGCCTTACCATCGCAGCAGATATCTTTTTCGGGTTCCGGTTCAGCCGCACTGTTTTCTGCCCAGAACTGTTCGGCGTTCTTGCGGTTTGCCTCATCCAGTGCCTGATGGACGTACACCAGCTCTGCATGGAGGTTGCGCGCTGCCTCTTCCGCTTCCTTGCGCTTCTTGTCGCTCTCGCCCAGCATCTTGCAGGTGGTGGCACCGAACCAAATCAGACCGCCAATGAGCAGGTTCTTACGGATGCACTTGTTATTCAGCTTCCTCACCCGCTGGTTCATGGCCTCGATCATGCCGTCCGCAATCTGCAGAGAGGCTTTGCTTTCGGCCAGTTCGTACATAACATTTGTCATATCCATGATCTTTTTTCCTCCAATATTTAGGGTCAACTAATATCAGCCGCCCAATGTGTGAACTATCTCGGCATGATGTGATTCGTATCAGGACGTGGGATTCATCTATCGCTTGTTCGACTACTCCCTCCATCGAGATGCAAATTTTTGATACATATGTCATCAACACTCATTCTCATTCAACCAGTTCATCAGCTGATACCAAATATCAATCTGGCGCATGTCTTTGGTCGGATGGTTCAGCGTGAACAGGCCACCGGCACCGTTCGGCTGGTAGTCTCTGCACATAAAGCGGTCGATGACGGAGTCAGCGCGTTCCTCGTGGAAGCGACTGTCGTCCATGGCAGCAAGCCCCAGGCTCACCACCATGTTCCAAAACCACTGGCCCACACGGTTTCCCGCGTTGGAATCCTCCATGATGTGCTCTTCGGTGCGGATGGCCAACGCCACCATCATCTCCAGCATGCTGCACGGAATCCCCTGAAATGCTGCGTCGATCTTTCCATACGGGATATTACTCTCTGTGGCAAAGCGGTACCGCAGATTGATACCGTCAGTAGCTCTGCAGCCGTCCATCTCGCAGGCCGGAATATAATTTTTGTTGAACAAAAACGTCAGCAGGCGGTGAAATGAGAGATTCCGAGGCTCCCATTCCCCGCATACAATTTTGTAGAGCCAGTCATGATACTGCTCTGCAGTCTCCGAAAAAATCATTCTTCCTCCTCCCAGTTCTGTCTGGACTGGATGATTTCATAATCCTTGTGATAGTTGTTGTTGCGGACGTGGACGGCGCTGGGCATGTACTCGCCGAAATGCTTCAGTGCTTCGCTGCCGATGGTTTTGGAAATATCATCCACATCCAGCGGTTCATTTTCTCCATCAAATACCAGCTTGCCATCCGCATAGTACGTCATGAAGCTCGTCTCGTAGTCGTCCTCGGAGCCAAAGTCATCCGGCTGGATGATCTCGATCGCAGCATGTGCAACAGGCTCCGGGTCAGACTCAGTGCGGTACTTCCCTGTCAGCTGCTCAAAGCTCTTCAGGGTAGCCTTTTCTTCAATGGTTTTGTCCATGTCGGCCTCTTTCTGTGCGTAGTGCTCCCGGACGTCCTCGATCTGGGTGTCCGCATACTCCTGATACTTTTTCAGCAGCATCGTGTGCATAAAATATGCGCCTCCGGCAAAGCCTGCCGCGAAGATCAAAATATCACGAATGGTCTTGTTCATTTTCTTCTCCTTTGATGCTCAGCATCGTAAAAGCCATCCCGCCAAAGAAAAGGGAGACACTCATCAGAATGCCTCCCACCACATGGCGCTTGCGTTTGGTATCGGTCAGATAGTCCAGAAATAGAAACATGCTTTCCAAACTGTCCATAGGCCACCTCACTCCGAAAGGACCGCCAGACCAGAGACGAAACAGACTCCGGCCATGGCAGCAAACAGGTAAGACAGTCTCTTAACGAATCTGGTCATAGCGTATCCCTCCAAAATATCAGTCTCAGATCTTGTCGATGATGGGACCGTCGCAGTTGAACCGCAGCATCACGCTCCGCTCATCGCCTCTGATAAAGCTGTTCAGCGCGTCGTCTCCCTCCACGTAGTTCGTCACACCGAAATCCACGTGGTTCTGTCGGGTCTCATCGTTCGGGTCATAGATCCAGCCCACGATCTGCCCTTCCGGGGTCTTCATGGTCACACCGCCGTGCGTGCCGATGCTGCTCAGAACGTCGTTCAGGAACAGGTGCCCCTGGATGCGCAGCCGCTTGTTTGCCGCCTGCTCCATCAGGAAAAGGTAGTTGCGGTTCAGCTGGTTGTCAGCCTGCCAGGTGTCCACCGTCTCATCAAAGATGCAGGTGTAAGGCTGGTGTGCGCCATCGCCACGTCCGTGTACTGCTTGATGGTCTCTTCCACGCCGTTCTCGTCGGTCTTTTTGTTCTCGATCTCCACGGCTTTCACGTTGTGCTCCAGTTCCTGCTGCACACGGTCACCGAAACGGTCCGTCACACGGGTTCGGTATTCCTCAAACGCCTTGTCCAGCGCGATGTAAGCGGCAGTCAGGCTGGCGTTCCGCTTGGTCATGATGTGGTGGGAGCCAAACATGCAGCCGAGCGATGCAACGCCCAGGCCCACTGCAGGGGCATAGACCTTGGCCAGTGCCACGCCGGTATGGACGTAGGCAGTCGTAATATCGTTTTTGAACTCATTCTCGGTGTAGGTTTCCCCTTCACCCAGCACGAGTTCCCCGCTGTCGATCTTGGCCTTGGTATCGTGGATGGTCTGGACCGCAGCATTGTGCTCTTTCAGAATATCCTGCGCCTTGATGGTCGCCTTGCATGCCAGCACGGTAGCGGTCACACCGCCCACAGCAGCCCCCACAATCATGATAGTCGGGCTTGCTTTCTTCAGCTTGTAGCCGTATTTGGATGCCGCACGGGTCACTTTGCCCATGAGTTCACTTTTGTCGATCTTTTTAAGAAACTTCATAAAATATCAATCCTTTCTATTTAGTGCAGCGGTACGGGCCGGGGCAGGATCAGGCGGTACCCTCCCGGGATGCCCTTGATGTAAGCACCATCAAGGTTATGCCAGCCGTAATTGTAGTCCGTGTTGTCGGGGGTAACGCCCATCAGGTCCCACAGGTCGCCGACGGATACCCGGTCATATTCCCGGATCGAGCCGTACATCTGGTTCAGCGTGTCGTCTGCATCGCCCCGATTTTCAAAATCGAGATTCTGTAAGCTCCTGCGTGTCGGCTGGTTCGGGCTCTGCGGGCCACGGCTTCCCTGGTAATACCCATCGTAGCTGTTGCGCTGGGTGCGGGAGCCGGAATAGTTCGTGGAGCTGCCACGGGAGCGGTCTTCGCCCCAGAGCGCGATGCTGACTGCCGAATTAAAAATACTCCAGATGCCATTTTTCAGCATCGGCAGCAGATAATCCGCGATGATACGGTCTTTCACGGTCTTCAGGTCCTCTGCCAGGAAATCGCTCGCCAGCTTCTGGATGTCGTTCTGTTCCTTAACGGTCACTTTTCCCTTGACCACCTTCTGGAACTTCTTCTGCGGTTCTGCAGGCTTTTGCCCAATGCTGGATTTCGGCATATCTACTTGTGCCATGTTGTCATCCTTTCAAAAACAAAAAGTAAGAGCCCACGATTTCTCGTAAGCTCTCGCTTCATCAAACATTATTCTTCCTCAGAAGTCTCCTCGACGTTCTCAGAAACGTTCTCCACGTCAGGCTCAACGACCTCTTCCACCGTCCAGGGAGCACGCAGATGAATCTTCTTCTTGGTCTTCGGCTTGTCCTCTTCCGTCTTGCTCTTCTTGTTCTTCAAGTGCTTGATCCCGCCAATCACAGCGGCACCGGCAATTGCAGCCACGCCAATCGCAAGCTTCAGATTCATACCCGAAGTCTCCTCGTTTTCGATCATCTGAACATTCTCCTCCGGAACGACCTCAACAGAGTTCTCGTTCTCCATAACAGTAGTCTCGTTCATGTTCATTTCGTCCATAATAGTTACCTCTTTCTTTTCTTAAAGTTTATAATGTCGGAGTATTACCTCCATAAGGGGAGCTGTATTTTTCGCGCCTACACGGGGTATCGAAAATATCAATACCCCAGCCACTTGGGCGGAGTGCGATAATCCAGCACCAGGCAGGGCATCCCGTCGTCATCCAACTTGGAAGAGTAGAATGTTTCGATGCCCAGTGTAGTATCGGTATCCCAGCCCAGCAGATCGCCGTTGTGGTTATGCTCGATACCGAGATAGTCAAACAGATCGTTCTCCGTCAGACAGGAATCGCTCAACAGCTGCTTGTTTGCGCCGTTGATGGCTTTCTCGATTGCGTTCTGCGTTGACCAGAAAGGCCTCCCGGAAAGGCTTTCCCAGCACTTGATCGTCTTGCCGTATGCCTCACTCGCATCCAGATTGATTCCTTTCGCATGGGGGATTACCGCAGGTTCCGGCGTTTTTGCCATCTTGTCGAGGGTCACGGCCTCCCGGATCTGCTGTTCTTTCACCGGGCCGATGGTCTCCAGAACTTTGTCCTGATACGTCCGCAATGCCGTCTCCGAGAGTGTGCAGGCCGCCGCAAGCGCAGCGTTCTGCTTGTTCTCTACCTTTAGAGCCCCCACCGCGCACACGGTCGAGATGCCAAGGCTCACTGCAGTCGGAATATAAACAGGGCCTGCCGTCTTCACGATGGTCTTCACGTCCAGCTTTTCGACGCCAAGCTCTTTTTTCTTGTTCTCCAGCAGGATCATCGCCTTCGGGGTTGCTTCCACGGCAAAGCCGACCGCCATAAATGCGCCCGCGATGCCGAAGCCCAACAGGATCTTGGATGCATTCTTGTTCAGCATCCGCCCGGCAGCCCGGGTAACCGTTTTAAGTTTCATGTTCGTACCTCCCTGAAATATAAAAGAAAGAGCTATAGATTTCTCTACAGCTCTTACCTTTCAGATTCGACCATTCCGTTTCAAATTCCGAAACCGAATTTCTGTATCACGCTGATCATCGCGTTCCAGTTGGATCTGGTAACAGATATATTCGTACAGTCTGGTCGGCTGCTTCTTCAGATAGCAATACAGCCCCATAAAGCCGTATTTCACTGAATGTGCAACTTCCTTCAGTATGCGTACCATTACCTTGTCCAACATTGCATAATAGTCGTGATCGTACATAAATACCAATCTCCTTCGTTTGTCAGTTTGGATATCTCTTCCATAAGGGGGACTGTATTTTTCGCGTTTACTGGTTCTTTTCCTCCAGCTGACGCCGTACCTCTTCCTGCACCATGTCATGCAGCTCTTCATCGGTCTTCTGCTGCTCGATCAGGTCATGTCCAAAGCTCAGGATCGCACTTGCAGCCATCAGTGCCACGCTTGCCACACTCCACCAGTTGATGTGTTTCATAATTGCTTCTCCTTTTTATCACAGTATTCTGCATAGGGGTCATAGTCGATATAATTTTCGATAGGCGGCTGGAACGAGTCCACATAATATACTTCCAGGCCGTCATCAGTAGTCTGCTTGTAATACTGGAAGTCGATCCAATAATACTCCCACTCATTTGCCAGATAGTCTGCAGACCAGCCCGTTGTATCCCCATTTGGCAGATATTCCAGTCCGAGGCAGCTGTAGAAGTCATTGAGAGACACCTCTCCATCCACCGCAAAGCTGCGGTTTATCGTGTAAAATGCATCGGTCAATTCCGCTTCCGTGGCATGAAAATACCGTTTCGAGATGGGTTCATAGCAGAGCAGTTTTTCCGTCTTCATGTCAGAAGTCGGTTCTTTTGTGACGCTCTGTGCGTCTTTCCAGACGTCCTTTTCGGCATCAGTCCCCCAGCGCTCCGCCACCTGCCTGCGGTATTCCTGATAGGTCTTTCCCAGCGCCATGTAAGCCGCGGTCATGCTCGCCAGCTGCTTCTTATTCAGTGCATTGGAGCCCAGGATGCAGGCGATGGTGCCGCCGCCCAGAATTGCCGCAGGAACGTATGCTTTCCAGCACATCAGAACGATTTGCCTCTTTGTCGGAGGCCCTTCCACCACGCCAAATTCATCTTCGTTGAATTTGGTCAGCTCCTTGTCAATTTCAAGGATGTGCTGCGCCTTCGTTGTTGCTCGCCCGGTCTCGATGGCCGTTGCTACCACACCTACGGATGCCGCCACTGCCAGGATGGTTCCGCCATGCTTGCGCAGGAATTTCGCGCATGTTTTCGTTAGTTTCATTGTTCAACCTCCATTTTGAAAAATAAAAGAGCCCACGATTTCTCGTAAGCTCTTGCCTTAATGATTAGTGCTTATTTTCCAGATACTTATCCGTAAAGAAATCAAACACTTTTTGGTCGCGCTTGCAATACTTTTTGTGAAACGTATCGTTCAGTTCGTTTGCAGCCTGCGTATGCCCCATTTGTACCAAATCGGACCATACACACGCCATAGATACCACGGCGAGTGCGTCGATCACATAATAAGCTGCAATGCAACCCGTAATTGCTCCAATCAATTTCTTCATAGTTCGTACCTCCAAAATATAATTCTGAGACTAACCATCTCATAAAGCACACTGAAAATTTCGCGTCACAGCACTCCGGCCTGCTTCAAAATTGCCATCAGGTCCCCTCTGCTCACCAATGCATCAATGTCCAAATGAACACGTACTTTTTTCTCATTTTCGCTGTACTTGACGAAAATATCATTGAGCTCCACGTCTGCGCTCTGATACCCCTTCTTTCGCAGAGCTTTCAGAATCACCTGCGAGATTACATTGCGCAGAAATGCCGACTGGATGTGCATAATGTCCTCCATTACTTTGCCTCCTGTAACTTCCAGATAATTTTCCAAATATATGTGTTTATTACTTTTAAGTAATGCTGGATTTCAGTATCATCCTCGGTCAGACACAAATCCTGTACGAGTCTCTGAGCCTGATAAAATTTTTCTTTATTTGTCTTTGTCATGATGTCCCTTTCACGAGAAAAAGATAAGAGGGCTTGATCTTTCAGATATTGTCCTCTTCCAGATTGCTCTCTATCATTTTGTCCAATGCCTTTTTCTGGTTCCATTTTGCCCATGCGATGTATGCGCCGGCGATTGCTGTCCACAATCCCATTGCAACTCCGCAGAGCTTAAAATAAGTTCCCCAAGTCCAAGGTTTGTTCATAAAGTTCTTAATAGCTTTCATCATAGTTTTTCTCCTTTCAATGTAAGCCCTCTTACCTCCATAAAGGGAGCTGTATTTTTCGCGCCGAAAAGAAAGAGCCCATGCTTTCGCATCAGCTCTTCTCCGGGATAGCGCCCACCTAAGTTGTGTTTGTCCGGCCTATCGTCAAAGTTCAGTCTTTCGACGGTCGGAACGCCCGACACAACAGCCACACCACAATGGTTACAATTGCCATTGCAGCAGCTGCCATGATCATCTGCCCAACCGTAATCGAATAGTTCCAAATTTTCTTAAAAATAGATTCGTTCATACTCTTTACTCCTTTTCTTGGGCTTTCTCCCATAAGGCAATGAGTTTTTTTCGCGTCAAATCAAGCTTCTGTCAAACACTGTCTCCCAGCGTTCCCGCTTGATGGGTTTCATCCGCAGCGCCCACATGATCTGCCGGACGGTAACGGTGGGATATTCGCCATTTTGATTTTTCCGTTTGGCGTGGCTGTCAAAATATTCCTTGAAACCGTCATGCAGGTAAATTTTATCGGTCAGCCACGGGTCAATGGCGCTCCAGTAGGTCGCCTTGGTCTTCTCGTTGTATCGCTGCTGGATCACGCACAATCCCCTGTCATGCTCCTTGTAAAGCGTGCAGACGCGGTAGACCGGGTGGTTGCAGCGGTAGACGCTCCCGTAATAGCTCGTCCACTCTTCGGGTGGTATCTCGTGATATCGCATAAAAATAAAGAGAGTCCGCAGCTTTCGCTACGAACCCTCCTCGGTTCCTCCTTTACTCTTTTTCCGTAAAGCCTCGCTTCAATTCACGTACTCCCTCACCAATTGCTCTCGACAGCTGCGTTACGCCGCCAGCCTCGCAGATCGACCAGTATACCGTCATACCAACCGTGACGACACCCGTCAGCGCCTTTACGCCGATCTTTGCCCAGTCAAGTCTGCGCGCTTTCTCCGAATTTTCCTTGTTGAGTTCCATTTCGTGCACTTTCCGCACTTCTTCGTCCTCTTTCAGGTTTTTGTCGTTTTCCTGCGCCTCATCCTTGAGCTGCATATCATACAGCTTCAACGCCATGTTTGCCGCCTTGTCGTAGTCTTCTGTGCCAGGCTTTAAATCTTTGAGACTCTCCAGCGATTTCTTCGCCGCGTCTTTCAGCAATTCCTTGTTTTCGTAGTTTTCCATTTTGAATTTCTCCTTTACAAAGTAAATCTGGAGTTTCCTCCATGATAGGGGCCGTTATTTTCGCGTCAGGTCAAGCTTGTTCACTTTCAGCACCACGTACTCCTCTTCTTCAAAGTCTTTCACCTCCTCGTCCAGGCTCAAGGAAAGGTAAGGCCAATCCTCGCTGTCCGGCTCCCCAATGATCAGCTCGCCCACGGCATGGTTGCGGTCGCCCGCGTGCCAGCAGATGGTCATCCCCACAAGGACCCCGACAAGCATCGCAAAAATCAGATAAGCAAAGTACCAGTTCATAGTTCATTTCTCCTTTATAATACTGTAGTGATGAAAACGGTCGTCTGCGTTCTGGAAAAAAGAAAAGAGCCCACGATTGCTCGTAAGCTCTCCGCTTCTCAGATGTCTTTGCGAATCATAAAGAGTTCGCCATTCGATACGATCACCCGTACTATTCCACGGCAGCGGATTCGGTCGATTGCCTGGTTGTAAGCAGAGCGTGCCGTCTCGCTCGAAGCGTAGTCATGTTCAACAAACATCACTTTGCTCCGGCTCTCGATAAACACCCTCAACTTATCCGTAGCATCGACATAACCTCTGTCATATCTTCTCTTCACAGTTTTCGTCATAAATATCAATCTCCTTTCGTTGTTCGGAAGACATCTCTTCCATAAAGCAGGCAAAGTTTTTCGCGTCTAACCTAGAATAGAAAAAGAAAGAGCCCAAGTTTCCTTGAGCCCGTTTTCCGGTCAAATGTTTTCATTGAACACCAGCCCGAATTGCGATAATCAGACTAAACATAAAATCTACCACCTTTCTCATAAAGGGAGCTGTATTTTTCGCGCCCGGACAAAAAGTAAGAGCCGCAGATTTCTCCACGGCTCTCTCCTTTAGCAAGACAACTCAACCCAACAATGGTATTGTCCACAAGGCAGTGCGTCCCAACTCGGATACTTCATCTTATACGGGCATTGGCTGCAATTCATGATATTATCAGAATCTGCAAGAAATGTACGGATAAGATTATTGTCTTCGTTATTGGTCCAATCCACTTTGCTCCAATCTATCGCTGCCATTTATCTCACCTCCATAAAGGAGCCTGTATTTTTCGCGTCACCCACGTTCTTTGCTGAGAAGCCAGAAGAATTTATGATAGAGCTGGTAGTACATCTCGGAGCCGCAGGGCACCCGCGTGCCCGGAGTTGATTGTACGAGAGGCCCTCCGTTACGCCTTTCAAAATGTACGGTGCAATGGCAGGTTCCAGCATCGCCAGACAGTCGTTGATGAGCTCGATGTGCTGGGAGTAGTATGCCCGGAGCATGGCATAGTGCTCTGTTGGATCGGAGGGCATGTTCCCTTTGATAATGCCTCCTACCTCATCTCCGTGCGACTGCCAGCCGTCCAGCAGAGCCAGTGCTTTCTTCCACTCCTTATACTGGAAGCAGAAATGTTTTAGCTCGTAGTAACGGTGCCGGGAAAGATGGTAGGGATTTTTGGGAGACAACTCCGGCTTCTCATGCCTCATTTCTTACCCTCCCATACGTACCCGGTCTGTTCGTATAAGAGCTTGGGCGAAATATAATAGTTTATTCGTCCATACTTAGAATTCATCTGTTCGATGCTAGTGATTTTGACGCCATTCCGTGTCGCCTCTCCAATCGGCAACCAGCCAGCAATAATTCCGGCTCTTATCCACGATGCCTCTTTCCCGTATGCCATGGCCGCCACTCGTACAGGCACCGATCCAGTTCCTAATTTAGGTTTATCCATTTGTTCCAACTCCTTTTTAGAATTTCCAAGTACTTTTTGTCACATCTTGGCACTACAAGGATGTTAGTGGAAAAAATAGACGTCTGCGTCATGCTTTTATTTTTTCTATACATGAACCATTGACAAGGTAAAGTGAATCGTTTAATCTAGAATAGAATTAAAAAGCAAAAAAGCCCGGTTTCCCGAGCTTTTTAATGCAGTTTTTATTCAAAAATACATTTTATTGTACTTATACAATCTTATAATCATTAAGAAAGGAATGTGATAAATATGTTAGTCGCCTGCCCTGAGTGTCAGCTACAGGTTTCAGATAAAGCTCTTGCCTGCCCTCATTGTGGTTTTCCACTCCAAACACAGCAAGAGACAACTTCCACCCTAAAGCCTCGAAAGCGTAACAAGCGCCGCCGTCTCCCAAATGGCTTCGGTCAAATCACCGAGATCAAGAATCGCAATCTCCGCAGACCATTCCGTGCTATGGTCACCATTGCTAAAACAGATGAGGGAAAACCTATCTGTAAACTGCTCCAACCGCAGGCCTATTTTGAAACCTATAACGACGCATACCAGGCACTGCTCGATTACAACAAGAATCCATTTGACCTTGATAAATCCATTACCATGCAGGCTCTTTATGACAAATGGATGGTCTCCTACTCCAAAAAAGTATGCAGTGGAAATGTCATAACGACCCGAAGTGCCTGGAAATATGCTCACTCCATCTATAACATAACTGTCCGGGAAGTTCGTATCCCCCAGTTGAAAAACGTTATCGTTAACGGTCAGTTCGTAGACAAAAGTGGAAAAAGGCACATCACAACCCCGTCTACACAAAACACTTTGAAAAAAACGCTTAATCTTCTATTTGACTTTGCCGTTGAAAATGAATTGACCGACAAAAACTATGCCCGCCTTTTTAAAATTCCAGGTGAGGCTTTCCAAGAAAAAGTCAACCATGTCATCCCCCATGTCAGCTTCACGGATGAGGAGATGCAGGTTCTCTGGAATGCTCTCGGATCTGACCCTACAGTAGAACTTATGCTGGTGCAATGCTATTGTGGATGGCGTGCTTCGGAACTTTTACATATCAAATTCTCAGATATCGACCTTGAAAACCGAACCATGGTCGGAGGCTCCAAAACCGAAGCAGGCCAAAATCGCATCGTTCCTATTCATCCTCGGATTTTTGGCATCGTGCAAAAACGATACCTTAATGCTAAAACCAACCATTATGAATATCCATTCTATCTTCCCAGCGCTGATGGTTCTTATCGCTACCCCCGCTATGAATTCTATGCTCGCCACTTTAATCAAACTGTTAAGGCCCTCGGTATCGCGCCGCATCACTCTCATGACTGCCGTAAAACATTTGTTACACATGCCAAAGAAGCCGGGGTTGATGAATACGCCATCAAGCGTCTCGTCGGTCATCGGATTCAAGACCTTACAGAGCGCGTTTACACAGACCGCAGCATCGAATGGCTCAGAACGGAGCTCGAAAAGATTCCCTGATTAGCACTCTCCCAAAAATCAGTGGTTCGGTTCATGTACAGTTAGTGTATGAGTTGCACAAGTTTGTCGCTCATTTATCCAGTCCATTGGCTTTCAAATCAACGTGTTAATGTTAATTACGTTTATCCAATGCACTAATATTCAGGGTTAAGTTTTTGTGTCCTCTCAAAAAGCTGCTTTTCAGCGTAAAAAATCAGTCCCCGTCCTGGCAGAAAGTTCTTTTCCGCAGGACAGGGACTGTTCTCTATTTTCTTTCGGAACGCTTTACCGCGTTACCGCCGAGGCAGCGTTTTCTCTCTGAGCACAGAACCGCTCATACGCTGCTTTGGGCAGCAGGATGCGGGCGCTCTGCGGGTGGAGGGCGATCTCCACCCGGTCACAGGGGGCGCACTCACCGTCGGCGGTGGCAACGATGGGCCCGCGGCCATCCACAGGGCGGAGGGTCACCTGTTTTGCCCGGCGGTAGATGAAATAGGGCTTTGCCTGCTCGGTGAGCTGGCCGTGGACGAAATGCCCGCCCCGCTTATACATCCCCAGCAGCTTTGCAATGGTCAGCCGCCCCACCTTGCGGATGATGACGACATCCATCCAACCGTCGTCCGGGACGGCCTCCGGGGCCGCAAGGAAACCGCCGCCGTAGGCCTTGCCATTGCAGATCGCGCACATGAGGCAATCGACGGTCAGTTTTTCGCCGTCGATATCATACTCGATCTTGCGGCCAATCTGCCCACAGAGCTGCTCCACAATGGAGAGAGCGTAGGCCATCTCGCCGCCGCACAGGGGGATACGCCGGAACTTCGGGATGCCATAGGCCACCTGGGCGTCCAGCCCCGCCGCGCAGATGGTGGCGGAAAGGCCCAGATTGGTCTGCATCGTGTCGATGGTCACTTCCCCGCCCTCCAGCTGGGCGTCGAGGTCGGTAAACTCCTCCCGGGTGCCGTAGGTGCGCAGGAAGTCGTTGCCGCTGCCGTAGGGCAGGCAGCCCACGGCGGCGTTGGCAAAGCCCTGCACGCCTGTCAGTGCCTCCACCAGAGTACCATCGCCGCCTGCCGTCCAGATGTGCAGCTGCTCCCCTGCTTTCGCGGCCTCTTCAGCCGCGGCGCGAGCCAGTGCCTTGGCATGGCCTGCATACTCTGTTTTGCAGGTGGCAACCGCATCCACCGGGATGCCTGCCCGGACAGCAGCCTGCTGCAATTGCGGAATGAGCTGGACGGTACAGTCCTGCTTCCCAGCGGCAGGATTCAAGATAAACAGATAACGCATGGCTTCCTCCTGTGTGCGTAAAAGCTTCTTTTATGATAGCCAAAACCGCACACAATTGCAAGAGGCAGCCTTTACAAAACCGCACTCACGGGATCCGTTTCCTGAAGAGTTACACAGCCATCAGCGGTACAGTCCGCCGTCCAGTGCTGGCCAGGAGCTGCTGTTCCCGAGGCGATCTCGTTGGCAAGGGCCTGTTCCACTGCCCGGTCCACCTGCCGCCGCAGCTCTCGCGCTCCGTAGGGTGAGCGGGCTTTTGCCGCCAGCGCCGGGCCTACCCGGGCGGTATGGGTCAACTGATAGCCGCTGCGGGCCGCACGGGTCTCCAGCTGGCCCAGCAGCTTTTCCGCAATGGTGCACAGACTGTCTTCTCCCAGAGGGCGGAACACGATGATCTCATCCAGCCGCCCGATGAGCTCCGGGCGGAACCACTTTTTTGCCTCTGCCACGGCCTGCTCCGACTGCTTTTCAAAGGCTGCCTCACTCCCCGCCGCAAAACCCAGCGGCGCGCTCTGCCCGGCCAGAAAGCGTGCACCAAGGTTGGAAGTCAGCAGCACGATGGTATTCCGGAAATCCGCCTTGCGGCCCATGGAGTCGGTCAGCTGGCCATCTTCCAGCAATTGCAGCAGGATATTCTGGATATCCGGGTGTGCCTTTTCGATTTCATCAAACAGCACGACGCTGTAGGGGCGTCGGCGGACGGCCTCGGTCAGCTGTCCGCCTTCGTCGTGGCCCAGATAGCCCGGAGGCGCGCCCAGCAGGCGGGCCACGGTGTGCTGCTCCTGATACTCTGACATATCGAACTTGAGGAGCGCTTTCTCGCTGCCAAACCAGCTGGAAGCCAGTGCCTTGGCAAGGGCTGTTTTGCCCACGCCGGTGGGCCCCAGAAACAGCATGGCTCCGATGGGGCGGCCCGGCTCCCCCAGCCCGGTGCGGCTACGGCGGATGGCTCCGGCCACGGCGGCCACAGCCCGCTGCTGGCCCACGATTTCCTCATTGAGTCGGGCTTCCAGCCGGGCAAGGCGCTCCCGTTCTTTCTCGCCCACCCGCTCGGCGGGGATGCCGCTGGCCCGTGCCACCACCAGGGCCACCTCTTCCCGGGTAAGCACCGGGCCGGTTGGTGCTCCCGTTCTGCCCGGATGCGGGCGGCAGCGCAGGCCTCATCCACAAGGTCAATGGCCTTATCCGGCAGGCAGCGCCCCGGCAGATACCGCACGGAGAGCTCCACGGCTTCCCGCAGGGTCTCAGGCGGCAGCTTGACACTGTGATACCGCTCATAGCGGGGTGCCAGCCCCTCCAGAATGCCAACAGCCTGCTCCGGAGTAGGCTCTTCGATCTGCACCTTTCCAAAGCGGCGTTCGAGGGCGGCGTCTTTCTGGATATGGGTGCGAAATTCCTGATTGGTGGTGGCCCCGATGAGCTGCAGCTCGCCCCGGGCCAGCACCGGTTTCAGGATGCTGGCCGCATCAATGGCTCCCTCGGCAGCTCCTGCCCCCACGATGGTGTGGAACTCGTCCACAAACAGAATCGCGCTGCCATCCCGGACAAGTTCTTCCAGCAGGTTTTTAAAGCGCTCTTCAAAATCGCCCCGGTACTTGGTGCCTGCCACCAGGCTGGCCATATCCAGCGCCAGCAGCCGCCTCCCCTGCAGCATCCGGGGCACATTTTTGTTGGCAATGCGCTGGGCCAGCCCCTCTGCCAGCGCAGTCTTCCCCACGCCGGGCTCCCCCACGAGGCAGGGGTTATTTTTCTGGCGGCGGCACAGGATCTCCACCATCCGGTCCAGCTCTTTTTCCCGGCAGAACACCGGGTCCAGCTCCCCATCTGCCGCCCGGCGGGTCAGGTCACGGCAGTATTTATCGCTGGCGCGGCTGCCCCGCGGCATGGCCGAAGCCGCGCGAGGCTGCAGAGGCAGGATGAACTGGCCGGACAGCTGGCGGCATTCCCGCACCGCCTCCGCAAGCTGGACCCCCATGGAAGCCAGCAGCACCCCGGCCGCGCAATCGGTATCCTCCAACATGGCGCAGAGCAGGTGCTCCGGTTCCGCTTTCGCCAGATGAGCATTCTGTGCCCCGATGAGCGCGTAATCCATGGCGCGTTTGAGGTCTGGCGCCAGCGCTTTGCGGTCCAGATGCAGCGCCGGGCCCTCCCGGTCGGCCCCCAGCTGACGCCGGACGGCCAGCTCCGAGATATTTTTCCCGGCCAGGAACTTCGCCGCCGGGCCGTGGTCGGTCTGGAGCATTGCCAGCAGCAGATGGCCAGTATCCGCTTTTTTGCAGCCAAGCCCCCCGGCCAGCTCTACCGCCTCGTCCAGCAGCAGCCCTGCCTCCCGGGAGAACCCTTTGTATCTGCCCTTGCCGAATGCTTCCCAAATGCTCATGTGCTCCCTCTGCCTCCATTTTGGTATCCAGCAGAAGTATAGCCCCATTTCCAGAGAAAAAATCAGTCATTCCTGTCGTAACAGCAAAAAACGCACCATGCAGCAAGTGCACGGTGCGTTCATACATTGATGAAAATTTGAGATCACATCTCGGCCAGAGCCTTTTTCAGATTCTTGGCAATCTGATCCGGGCAGCTGGTGGGACGGGGGCCGCAGGTAGTGCCCTCCATACGGGCGATGGCGTCTTCTGCTTTCATGCCCTTGAGCAGGCGGCTGATGCCTTTCAGGTTGCCGTTGCAGCCGCCAACGACCTCGACGGACTCAATGGTGTGGTCGTCGTTCAGGACGATGTTGGTCTGCTTGGAACAGGTGCCCACGTTGGGGAAGTGAAACGATTTGCTCATTGCAAAATATCCTCTCTTTTTCAAATCCACATGGCTTGACCCTGCCATGGTGTCGTTTACAAAGTAGTATACTATAAGCCGCTAAAAAGGTCAACAACCAGCTCCCCGAGCGTTATTTTTTTCTCTGATGGGCCAGCTCCTCAATGCGGGCGATCTGGTCATCGGATGTGATGCAGGCCCCCACAGGGTTTGGATGGCCGTGGTTGGCTCCATGGAAATCGCTGCCACCGGTGTGGATGAGGCCGTACTGTTCACAGAGGGCGGCGCACTCGGCTTTGTCCTCCGGGCTGTTGCGGGGGTGCTCCACCTCAATGCCATCGATCATCCCCTCTTTGACCAGCTCCCGCACCAGCGGCATACTCTGATAGACCGTCGGGTGAGCAAAAACGACGACTGCCCCGGCTGCTTTGGCCGTAGCCAGTACATCCCGCACCGGGCGGTATTCCGGCGAGTGGAGCACGATGCCCCGGGGGTTCCACCCGAAGAGATAGTGGTACAGGCTGGTATAGATCCCGTCACACAGGCCCAGCTCATGCAGGGCCTGCATGATGCCGCTCTTGTAGAGCACGCCGCTGTCCTTGGCGTACTCCAACGCCTGCTCGGTGCGGAACTGCGGGTAAAGCGCCTCGATCTCCCGAGCGCTCTGCAGGCAGCACTCGTTGCGGCGCTGGCGCATGATATCGCAGTGTTCCCGCAGGGCTTTGCTCTCCGGGTCGGGCCAGAACGCCAACAGGTGCACCCGGTGGCTGCGCTCGTAGTCGTAGCCCGTCAGCTCCGTGGCCGGGATGAGCCGCACGCCATCCTGTGTGGGATGGTCGTAGCAGTACTGGACGCTGAGGAGGGTATCGTGGTCCGAAATAGCCATGGTGTCCAGCCCCACCCGTGCTGCCATAAGGGGCAGGCGGTGGATGGGCACCGAGCCATCCGAACAGGTTGAATGATTGTGAAGATCGCCAGGCATGTTTTCCACTCCTTTAAAGAAGCCTACAAATTCGGTTCTTTTGTTCACCCCATATCATACCCGTTTGCACCCAAAAGTGCAAGAGTTTTTCCTGCTGACAAAAATCGAGCGGAAAAACAGTTGACAAATCCGCTGTGCTTTGCTAAACTAAATAAGCACTCGCAGGGTTAGCTCATCCGGTAGAGCGACTGCTTCCCAAGCAGTAGGCGGCGGGTTCGAGTCCCGTATCCTGCTCCAATCACCGCGCTGATTCGTGTTGAACAGCGCGGTTTTCTTTTTGGCATTTCGCGGAAAGGCGTTTTGTATGATTTTTGTTCCTCTGCTGCACTACTTTAAAAACAAAAACTCGTTCAGCGGCAACGAGGATGGGATGCGCTACCTGCTGACCCCCGGCAAGCGCAAGGTACCGGACCCGGAGGGCGGCGAGGGAGCCGAAAAAGAAGAGAGCATCCTCACGGTGGACGTCTGGCCGGACCCCTGGGCGCTGGAATTCACCGACCCTGCCCTCCGCCGCCGGGAGGTCTACCCTCTCTCCGACGAGGGCCGGGCTGCGGCAGCCAAATACCTGGCAGAGACTTACGAAGCCGACCTGGAGCGCTGGAAGCAGCACCCCTCTCTGCTGGACTGTGAACCCTGGACGCCGCCGACACCGGAGGAAGAAGCCTCCGGCCAATCCTGATGACTGTGAGGGACCCATGATCTATCGTTTAAAAGAGCTCAAAGGCGATACCATTCCGGTGCCGCAGCTGGTATTTTCCAAGCTGGGCATCGCGGAGGAATATAATGTCCGCGTGGCGCTGTATGTGCTGGCAACGGGTATCACAGACCCGGACAAGCTGTGTGCGGACCTGAAGCTCCGCAGCCGGATGACGGCAGAGAGCGCCCTTTCATTCTGGGCGGGTGCCGGCCTGCTGGAACGGTACGAGGAGAACGCTGCCCCGGGCGAGGAGCCCAGCGCCCCCGCCCCCATGACCTGGCAGGAGATCGCCGCGGCTTCCCGCACCGACCCGATGATCTCCAGCCTCATCGACTGTGCACAGACCGGCTTTGCCCGGCCGCTGACCCACAGCGAGATGGAAAAGATCGTCCACCTGTATTTGCAGGATGGCTTTGCCCCGGAAACCGTCATGCTCTGCGTGGCCTATGTGGCCAGCAAGGGCAAGCGGACGATGGCCGCTGTGACCCACGAGCTGAAAGTCTGGCGGGCTGAGGGCGTGGAGACCGGCGAACAGGCGGATGCTCACCTGAAACTGCTGGCCCTCCGGGCCCAGCGGGAGCAGTATGTCAGCGGATTGCTGGGCATCCCGGACAGCGAGCTCACCCTGGGCGGACGGAAAGCCATTGCCCGCTGGTATGAGGTCTACGGCTACGATGACGCCATGGTGCAGGAAGTGGCCGTGCAGGCCGGCCCCAAGCGGGACCTGTGGTACTGGAACAGCATCCTCAAGACCTGGAATGCCAAAGGTCTGCGCACCATTCACGATGTGCGCGGCCCGGTGGCGGAGATCGGTGCCAGCCGGAACATCCGGGTGGACCGTACCGCCCCCAGCGGAAACGATTTTCTCAAGAACTCTTCCCTCACCGCGTCGCTCAACCGCCTGAAAAAGAAATCCACGCCGTAAGCGCGGAAACGAGGTCACTCTATGCGTACCAAAAACGAACTGTATCAGGAAGCCCTGCGCACCATTGCAGCCCGGCGGCAGACCGCCCGGGCACTGGCGGAAGACGCCCGCGCGGAGACGGAAGCCGTGATCCCGGCTTTGCGCCATGCGGAGGAAGAAGTGCGGGTGCGCGGCATCCGCTGTGCGCTGGCCGGTGCTTCCGGCAAAGACCGCACCGCCGCCAACGCCGCCCTGACGGAGGCAAAGCAGAAACTGGCCGCCTTGCTGGCCGCCAGCGGACGCCCGGCCGATGCGCTGGAGCCAAGATTCACCTGCAAAAAGTGCCAGGACACTGGCGTGGTAGACGGGCGCACCTGCAGCTGTGTCCACAAGGTGATGCAGGCCCTCCGCCGGAAAGAGATCGAAGGGCTTTCCAGCCTGTCCATTTCCAGCTTTGATACCATGAAGCTGAGCTATTACCCCAATGTCATTGACCCCGCTCTGGGGCTGAATGTCCGTACTTACATGGGCCAGCTGCTGGCAGGCCTGAAAAATTATGCGGAGGACTTCTCTCCTGCTGAGAATGAAGCCTGATGCTGGTGGGCAATGCAGGCCTTGGCAAAACACACGCGGCTCTTGCCATTGCCGGCATCGTGCTGGACAAGGGCTACGATGTCATTTATGTTTCCAGCCCGGACTTTTTTGGCAAGATGGAGGCTTCCCGCTTTGACCCCTCCGGCGATGCCGATACCCTGTTGCGCACCGCCGCCACTGCCGATTTATTGATCCTGGATGATCTGGGCACCGAGTTTGTCACACCCTATTTCATCACCACATTTTACAGCCTGCTCAACAACCGCCTGGGGGCAGGCCTGCCTACCATTGTGACGACCAATATCACCGACGGTTCCCTGCTGGAAAAGCGTTACACCGAGAAGATCTCCAGCCGCCTGTCCGCCTTTGTCCCGTTCAACTTTGTGGGCGAAGACATCCGTGCGCAGAAAGCCAGCGAGTAATTCCGGCACAAACTCCCGGACAAACAAGATGCAGAAAACCCCGCCACGGCAAGTGTAAAACCTGCTTTGGCGGGGTTCTTTGATCCCATTTAAAACTCCAGCACCGGGCTGACTTCATTGCGGCGCTGGGCCTGCACAACACAGTCTTTTTCGGGCACGACACCCGCGGCACCAAGGGTGTTGAAAACGGTCTGCAGCGCCAGCATCGGGGTGTTGTTCTCCTGCGAGAGATGACACAGGGCAAACTTTTTGCAGCCCTCCTGAACGAGCTCCAACAGCTTGGCGGAGCACTCATCGTTGGAGAGGTGCCCCCGGGCCGATTCGATCCGGGCGCGTAAGTAATAGGGATACGGGCCGCTGCGGAGCATGTGGAGATCGTAATTGCTCTCCAGTGCAACCAGGTCACAGCCGGACAGCGCCTCATGCACCGGTGGCGTCAGGACGCCCAGGTCGGTAGCAATGGTCATGGTCTTTCCGTCCGGGGTATGGATGCGGTAGCCCACACAGGGCACATCGTGGCTGGTGGGGAATGCCTGCACCCCAAAGGCACCAATGTCCTCTTCCCGGCTGGACAGGGTGTTCAGCTCACAGGTGGGCGGGACGATGCCGTTGGCGTCCAGAAAATCCAGTGTATCCGCACCGCCGTAGACCGGGAGCGGATTCTTTTTGAGGAACGTGGAAAGGCCCTTGACGTGGTCACTGTGCTCGTGGGTGACGAGGATGCCGTCACAGTCCGCAATGTTCAGCCCCAGCGATTTGAGGGCAGCGCCGGTGGTGCGCACGCCTTTGCCCATATCAATGATAAGGTAATGGTCGCCGCAGCGCACCACGCTACTGTTGCCGGAAGAGCCGGAATACAACGAGATAAATTCAGACATTGCGGATCACATGGCCTGTTCCAGTGCAGCGGGCACCCGCTCCACTTTCTCGATATCAGCACCCAGCGCGCGCAGCTTTTCCACGATATTCTCGTAGCCGCGCTCGATATAGCCGATCTCTTCCACCTCGCTGGTGCCGTCGGCCATCAGGGCAGCCACCACCATGGCAGCGCCCGCGCGCAGGTCGGTCGCACGGAGGGGGGCCGGGCTGAGCTTCTCGACACCCTCAAACACGGCCACCTGGCCATCCACCTGGACATTCGCGCCCATCTTGCGCAGCTCGTCCACATAGCGGAAGCGGTTGTCCCAGACACTTTCCGTCACGGTAGAAGTTCCCTTAGCCACGCTGAGCAGCACGCCCATGAGCGGCTGCATGTCGGTGGGGAAACCGGGGTGCGGCATGGTGTTGATCTTCAAAGGCAGGATATCGCCGGTGCGGCGGACGCGGACGGAATCGTCAAATTCCTCCACTTCCACGCCTGCACGGCGGAGCTTTGCGGTGATCGGCTCCAGATGCTTGGGAGTGACGTTCTTGATGAGGACATCGCCGCCGGTGGCAGCGGCAGCCACCATATAGCTGCCGGCCTCGATCTGATCCGGGATGATGCTGTAGGTGCAGCCGTGCATCTTCTCCACGCCGCGCACCTTGATGACATCGGTACCGGCGCCACGGATATCCGCACCGCACATATTCAGGAAGTTGGCCAGATCGACCACATGGGGCTCCTTGGCGCAGTTTTCCAGAATGGTCTGGCCTTTGGCCATGACAGCGGAGAGCATCCCGTTCATGGTAGCGCCCACGCTGACCTTATCAAAGAAGATATGCGCTCCGTTGAGCTCCTTGGCACGGACGGTGATCATGCCGTAATCCACGCTGTCCTCTGCGCCCAGGGCGCTGAAAACTTTCAGGTGCTGGTCGATGGGGCGGGGGCCCAGGTTGCAGCCGCCGGGCATGGCCACCTGTGCCTTGCCGAAACGGGACAGCAGTGCACCCAGGAAGTAATAGCTGGCGCGCATCTGGCGGGACAGGTCATCCGGGACATTGGTGCTCGTCAGGTGGGTGGTATCGATCTCATAGGTGTTCTTGTTCAGCATCTTGACCTGTGCGCCCAGGGTGCTCAGGATCTTGAGGCTGACGGCCACATCGCTGATATCCGGCAGGTTTTCAATGACGCAGACATCGGCTGCCAGAATGGTGGCGGGCAGGATGCCCACTGCCGCGTTCTTTGCGCCGGAGATGGTAACCTCACCATGCAGGGCTTTGCCGCCCGTAACAACAAATTTTTCCAATTTTATGATCTCCTTGTCGTGGGCCCGCTTCGTGACAGGCCCTATAAGGTGCATTTCCAAAGTACATGCCGCAGTTTCTTGCGTGGACCCGCGTGCCGCGAGTTTTCAGGCAGGAAAATAAAGCCGCAACAACTGCAGCTACCCTATTATACACGAGAATACGGAAAAAGCAAAGCCCCCGCGCCATTCTGTCCGTTATTTTCTGTTTTGCCCAGAATCTATGAAGATATTCCGTTTTTTTGTCTCTTTTTTCAAAAATTTTACAATTTCCCGGGCCGGTTCCGCCGGACAGAGACTGCGTTTTACCAGACCTGATCCTCGCTGCGGGTCTCCTTGATCCAGCCCAGCTGGTAGGCGCGGACCAGCTGTTTGAGGTCGTGCACCCGCTCCCGGAGGTTTTCTCCCTCATCGGTCTCCTCCACGAGGATGCGATGATTCTCCGTTTCCAGAATGTTCTTCTGGGAGATGATGTCGATGTTCTCATTCACGGCCTTTTCCGCGCTGACGAACGGCTGATGGGTACGCAGGGACATGGTGCGGCTGGAGTAGACCAGTGTATAGCCCGCAATGCCCGTCTTCTCATGATAGGCGCGGCAGAAGCCGCCGTCGATGACCACGAGACGTCCCCCGCCCTTGATGGGGCTCTCACCGTTTTTCTCCTGCACGGGGACATGGCCGTTGACGATGTGGCTGGTGCCGGGCAGGCCAAACTCCGCCAGAATGCGGCGGCAGACGGCTTCCTCATTATACCATGTATAATAGGGGTCTTTCTTTTCGGTGTGGGTGCTTTTATCCTCCACATACAGCCGCTCGAATGTCGTCATGGCACTGCGGCCAAACAGCGGCGAAAGCTTGCCGCACCACAGGTACCACAAAAAGTCCTGTCCGCTGCGGCGGGCGGCGCTTCCCTCCGGGGCAAAGTAGCCGCGGCGGGCCCGCTCATCGCAGTAATCCATGAGGGCCCGGCCGGAATAGGGGTGCCCCTCGAACCGCTCCACCGCAAAGGTGCCTTTCTGGGTCATGGGCACCACCCCATGGTAGAGCAGGTTGCCGTTTTCAATGTGGTAAACGCTGCCCTTGGCGTAGAGGAACTCCACATGCTCCTGCAGCTTCTGGCTCTGGCGAAACGACTCCACCAGTTTGTGCAGCACCAGCCGCTCATCGTCGTTGAGGGCGGCGGGGTCTTTGGGGTCCACCGTGGGGAACGAAGTGTCCCGCAGGGGATACTCCTTGTCCCCGATCCGGACGGTCTTCTTCTCCCAGTCGATGCAGCGGAGGTAATCGCGGCCCTGCATCTTGAAATCCGGGTTGCGGTCAATGACCTTGCACTCCATCTTGAGCATCAGGATGGTGACAGCCTTGTGCATGACCGCGCACCGGTGGAGCATTCCCTCCGTGTAGGGGCCGCGGGCCGCATCGGTGTGGGGCATCCAGATGGTCAGGTCGTCGTTGCCGTAGAACTGCTCGGCCATCCGCTGCAGATGGCGCAGGTTGATGCCATAGCAGTCCTCCAGCATGGCATGGTTGTGGTAGGCCAGCGTGGTCTTGAGGACCGTGCAGATGCAGATGGGGCTGCCGGCGGCGGCGCCCATCCAGACCACATCATGGTTGCCCCACTGGATATCCACATTGTGATGGCGCATGAGCAGGTCCAGGATGATATCCGGGCGGGGGCCGCGGTCAAACAGGTCGCCCACAATGTGCAGCTTATCCACGGCCAGCCGCTTGATGAGCTCACACAGGCGGACAATGAAACGGTCTGCGCGGCCATTTTCAATAATACTGCCCACGATCTGGCCATAATAGAGGTCTTTATCGTGGTCCTCAAAATGGGCGTGGAGCAGCTCGTCCAGAATATAACCGCAGCTGGAGGGCAGGCAGGCACGCACATGCTCCCGGGTGTGCTTGGAAGAAACCAGACGGCAGAGATCAATGAGGCGGAGCAGCGTCTCGGTATACCACTGCTCCAGCGCCTCCTCGTCCGCGCACTTGGCCTTGAGCTGGGGCAGTTTCTCATTGGGGTAATAGATCAGCGTTGCCAGCTCGGCACGGTCAGACTCAGGGACCGTATCCCCCAGCACGATATCCACTTTTTCGCGGATGACGCCGGAGGCAGAGTTCAGGATATGTACAAAGGCTTCGTTTTCGCCGTGCAGATCGCTCATAAAATGCTCGGTACCCTTGGGCAGCTTGAGCAGAGCCTCGGTGCTGATGATCTCGCTGGCCGCCGCAGCCTGCGAGGGGTAATCCCGTGCAAGCAGGGATAAATATTTCAGATTGTCCCGGATCTCTTCGGTTTCGGTACGCATGATGTCCTCCAGATGTCCAAATATGTAGTATTCTTGCATCACATGCAATATTATCTCTTAGTATACCACTTTTGCTTCTGGAAATGGTATAATAGCGTTTAGAAAAGCGTAAAAGATTTTGCAAAGGACTTGGATAATATGCCCAAAAACATCGTTGTCACCCCGCCGGACGCCTGCACTCTCTGCCCCCGGCGGTGCAAAGCCGACCGCGCCGCCGGACAATGCGGTTTCTGTGGGGCAGGCAATACTTTAAAAGTCGCCCGGGCGGCCCTGCATTTCTGGGAAGAGCCCTGCATCAGCGGCACCAAAGGCAGCGGCACCGTCTTTTTCTCCGGCTGCACCCTCAAGTGCTGCTTCTGCCAGAACTATCCCATCAGCGCCGAGGGGCTGGGCAAGGAGATCACCGTGGAGCATCTGGCTGAAATTTTCCTCAACTTACAGGCCCAGGGAGCCCACAACATCAATCTGGTCACCCCCGGGCAATGGCGGCCCTGGATCATTACCGCGCTGGATCTGGCCCGGGCTGAGGGCCTGCGGCTGCCCATCGTCTGCAACACCGGAGGCTACGAGACGGTGGAGAGTGTGGAGGCCTGGAAAGGCTATATCGATATCTGGCTAGCCGACCTGAAATACGTTTCCTCTGCCCTCTCGGCAGAGCTCTCTGCCGCGCCGGACTACTTTGCCCAGGCCAAACCTGCCATCGAAGCCATGATGGCCCAGGCCGGGCACCCGGTCTTTGACGAAGAGGGCATCCTGCAAAAGGGTGTCATCCTGCGGCACCTGGCCCTGCCCGGCCATATCGACGACAGTTTTGCGGTGCTGGACCAGATGGCCGCCTGGAACACCGCTGACCCCGGGTGTTTCCTGCCCAGCGTCATGAGCCAGTACACGCCGTTCTACAAGGCAGCAGAGCACGGCATCGGGCGGCGCATTACCACCTACGAGTACCGCCGGGTGGTCAATTACGCCATGGACAAGGGGCTGACGGCTGGCTACATGCAGCAGAAGAGCAGTGCAAAAGAGGAGTATACACCCAGCTTTGACTTGACCGGAGTATAAGCATTAGCAACGTGCACAAAAATCTTCTGTTATTTTCTCTCGCAACTTCTGGTTTCAACTTGCATTCCGACGGGAATCGCGCTATAATGGATACAACAATGTGTGCTCAGAGAGCTTTCCCGTGAAGAAGCTGTCCGGGCCCTTGATCCAAAACCGTCTTTTAGGAGGAGCGTTATGGAACATTTCAATCCGATCCTTGGCAAGGAGACCGCCGGACAGAAGTTTATCACCTGCGGCGAGATCATGCTGCGCCTGACCCCGCCGAACTACGAAAAGCTGCGCATGGCTTCCAACTTTGAGGCCAGCTACGGCGGCAGCGAGGCCAACATCGCGCTGGCACTGGCAAACCTGGGCGTGGACAGCACGTTCTTCAGCGTGGTGCCCAACAACAGCCTGGGCAAGAGCGCCGTGCGCTGGCTGCGCTCCAACGATGTGCACTGCACCCCGATGATCCTCACCGAGCCGGATGAGACCCCTTCGAACCGTCTGGGTACTTATTATCTGGAGACGGGCTACGGCATCCGCCCCTCCAAGGTCATCTACGACCGCAAACACAGCGCCATTACCGAGTACGATTTTTCTCAGGTGGATCTGAATGCTCTGCTGGACGGTTTTGACTGGCTGCACCTGAGCGGCATTACCCCGGCCCTGGCTCCCAACTGCCGCGGCCTCGTCATCGATATGCTGAAAGTGGCCAAGAAAAAGGGCCTGACCGTCAGCTTTGACGGCAATTTCCGCAGCACCATGTGGACCTGGAACGAGGCCCGGGATTTCTGCACCGAGTGCCTGCCTATGTGGACGTGCTGCTGGGCATTGAGCCTTACCACCTGTGGAAAGACGAGAACGACCACTCCAAGGGCGACTGGAAAGACGGCGTGCCCCTGCAGCCCAGCTACGAGCAGCAGGATGAGATCTTCCAGCACTTCATCGAGCGTTACCCCAACCTGAAGTGCATCGCCCGCCATGTCCGCTATGCCCACAGCGGCAGCGAGAACAGCCTGAAAGCCTTTATGTGGTACGACGGCCACACCTTTGAGAGCAAGCTGTTCACCTTTAACATCCTGGACCGTGTGGGCGGCGGTGACGCTTTTGCCAGCGGCCTGATCTACGCCATGCTCCACAACTACCGTGCCATGGATATGATCAACTTTGCCGTAGCCAGCAGCGCCATTAAGCACACCATCCACGGCGATGCCAACATCACCGACGATGTGAGCTCCATCCGCAACCTGATGAACATGAACTACGACATCAAACGCTGATGCTTTTGGTGTACGATAACTGATACGAGAAAAGCTCCTGTCCGGCCGGGCAGGAGCTTTTCTGTTATGCATCAGAATTTTTTAAGAGAGGATCATCCGGTCGTTGGCAAACTCGCCACCGGATGCGATCTGGAACTTGGCCAGCAGATCCGAGACGTGGAGGTTCTTCTTCTCCTCCCCTGCCACATCATAGATGATATGGCCCTCGTGCATCATGATCAGACGGTTGCCGTACTTGATGGCGTCTTTCATGTTGTGGGTGATCATCATGGTGGTCAGGTGGTTTTCCTCCACGATCCTGGCCGAGAGGGTCAGCACTTTGAGGGCCGTCTTGGGGTCCAGCGCAGCGGTGTGCTCATCCAGCAGCAGGAGCTTGGGATTGTTCATCGTAGCCATGAGAAGGGTCAGCGCCTGACGCTGGCCGCCGGAGAGCAGGCCTACGCGGGCCGTGAGGCGGTCTTCCAGGCCAAGATCCAGCGTCTTGAGCAGCTCACGGTACTGCTCCCGCTCCGCCTTGGTGATGCCGATGCGGAGGGTGCGGTGCTTGCCGCGGCGGGCAGCCAGTGCCAGATTCTCTTCGATCTGCATGGTGGCCGCCGTGCCGGTCATGGGGTCCTGGAACACGCGGCCGATGTAGGCAGCGCGCTGATGCTCGCCCAGTTTGGTGACGTCCACGCCGTCAATGAGGATCTTGCCCTCGTCCACGGGCCAGACACCGGCCACAGCGTTCAGCATGGTGGATTTACCGGCACCATTGCCGCCGATGACGGTGACAAAATCGCCCTCGTTCAATTTCAGGTTCAGGCCGTTCAGTGCAGTCTTCTCATTGACGGTCCCGGCATTAAAGGTTTTGGAAACATTCTGGATCTCAAGCATTCTTGGCACCCTCTTTCTGTGCTTTCTTGGCTGCGGGTTTTGCAAAGTATTTACCTTTCCAATACGGCACCGCCAGGAAGATGGCAACGACGGAAGCGCTGAGCAGTTTGAGCAGGTTTGCGTCAAAGCCAAGGGTCAGCACCAGCTGGATGACGATGTAATAGATGATGGCACCCAGCGAGACTGCGAATAGCTTAAGGGCAAAGTTGTGGAAGATACGGCCAAACAGCGCCTCGCCGATGATGACAGCAGCCAGACCAATGACGATGGCACCACGACCCATGCTGACATCCGAGAAGCCCTGATACTGGCTCAGCAGCGCGCCGGACAGGGCCACCAGACCATTGGAAACGGCCAGGCCCAGCACGACGTTAAAGTTGGTGTTGATGCCCTGTGCCCGGGACATTGCGGGGTTGGAGCCGGTGGCGCGGATGCCGCAGCCCAGCTCGGTACCGAAGAACCAATACAGGATGCCGATGACCACGGCCGTGACGATGAGCACCATAATGATGGGGTTGTGGAGGGCAGTCTCTTTGACCCAGCGCAGGGAGATGAGAAGGTCATATTTATCCACATTGATGGACTGGTTTGCCTTGCCCATGATCTTCAGGTTGATGGAGTAGAGGGCCAGCTGGGTCAGGATGCCTGCCAGGATGGCCGGGATTCCCATGAAAGTGTGGAGCAGGCCGGTGACAAAGCCCGTTGCCAGGCCTGCCACCAGAGCCGCCAGCAGAGAGACCCAGACGTTCTGGCCCGAGAGCAGGCACATGACGCAAACCGCGCCGCCCGTGCCAAAGGAGCCATCCACGGTCAGGTCCGCCACATCCAGGATGCGATAGGTCAGGTAAACGCCAATGGCCATAATGCCCCAGATAAGGCCCTGCGCACAGGCGCCGGGCAGCGCACCGGGCAGGTTTGCCAGTCTTGCAAGTGTTTCCAAAATAATTCCTCCTAAACGTGCACTTTTTTCACATCCCGTTTTATACGGGAAAAGCGGAGAAAAGCCTTTTCAGCCCTCCTCCGCCATATTTCTCATTTCAGTAAGAGGTTAGCCCTCGATTGCTTCGTATCCCTCGGGAACCGTCAGGCCCAGATCATCGCAGAGGGTCTTGTTGTACTTCTTGGTCACAGTGGTGTACTCAATGGGCATGGTAGCAATATCGGCCTCGCCTTTCAGGATCTTGACCGCCATCTCACCGGTGGTGTAGCCCAGATCGTAGTAGCTGATGGACAGGGTAGCCACACCGCAGCCGGAGCAGATGCCCTCCTCCCCCGCGAAGACAGGCTTCTTGGCCGGGCGGCAGATACCGTCCACAATGCCGGTGTTGGCCGCAACGGTATTATCGGTGGGAACATACACGGCGTCGTTCTCGTCAGCAGCTTTCTGGCAGACAGAAGCCAGATCGTTGGAGTCAGAGAAAGAGTATTGGGTAGCAGTGATGCCCTTGTCCTCCAGATACTTCTTGACTTCATCGACCTGATACTGACTGTTTGCCTCAGCGGAGCAGTACAGCAGGCCGACCTTGGTAGCCTCCGGCAGCCACTCCGTGATCATCTCAGCCTGCTGATCCAGCGGAGCCAGGTCAGAAGTACCAGAAACATTGCCGCCCACAGTGCCGGTGAAATCAGTCAGGCCCAGCGCCACGCCGTACTCGGTAACAGAGGTGCCCAGAATGGGGATCTCATTGGTAGCAGCCTGTGCCGCCTGCAGAGCGGGCGTTGCATTGGCCATGATGAGGTCTACGCCTGCGGAAACAAAGCCGTTGGCGATGGTAGCGCAGGTAGCGGAATCGTTCTGTGCGTTCTGGAAATCGAACGTGACATTCTCGCCGAATTCCGCGCTCAGAGCATCCTCAAAGCCCTGGGTAGCGGCATCCAGTGCAGCGTGCTCCACCAGCTGGCAGATGCCAACGGTGTAGCTGTCGCCAGCGGCAGCAGCAGAACCAGCTGCCGCGGAGGAGGCGGCCACAGAAGAAGCAGCCGTGGAGGATGCAGAGGAGCCGCCGCAGGCGGTCAGGGCAGCAGCCGCGCCGCAGAGCGCAGCGCCAGCCAGGAACGAACGACGAGAAATTTTACGCATGATAGATTCTCTCCCTCAATTTAAATTCCGCGGCTCAACAGGTTGCCGCGCTTGCTTGCGTTTGAGGAAGCGGGCTGTGCGAGCTCCGCTTCACATGCGTGAAGTATAGCACACTTTACTCTCAAAAACAACCCGTGTTCGGCCCCAATTATCAATCAAAACGAATTTATCTATCATTTTTTTCGATACATTTTGTGTTCAGCTGCTCCTGATACCCCCGGAGTTTGGCGCACTCCCCCTCCAGCCAGCGGAGATTCCGCTCCAGCTGGGGCAGAAATGGCTGGGCAAATTCATAATCGTAATAAAGCGCCTGCCAGAGCTTTGCTTCCAGCCGCCGCGCCAATACCGGCGAGAGGATCGTATTCAGCTCCTCCACAGTGTCCTCCAGCGTCATGCAGGTCTGTGCCCAGCAGACATCCACAGCCTCCCGGGCAGGGACATCGTATCGGGCAAGATAATCCTCGACCTTGGCAGAAAACATCGGCCCGCCGCAGGAGGTCGGCTGCAAGAAATAGCTCACCTCCCCTGCCCGGCTGATCTCCTGCGCCAGCGGATAAAGGGCACAGACCAGCGGCTCGGCATCGTGGATGGCGCAGTGGTTCTCCGTTAAAAACGGGCAGTTGTTGTGCTGTGCTTTCAACGGGGCCAACCGGAGAACCGGCAGACGGCTCACCTGCCCGATGCTCTCCCGGCAGTAGCCATGCGCTACAATGCGGGGCGGCAGACGGAGACGGGCCGCGATCCGCCACAGATCAAACCCGGAGAGGACGATATCCTCCCGCCCACGGCAGCAGTTCCCGCAGCCATTGCAAGCAAAGGAAAACGCCTCGTCCCGGGCAAGGAGTGGCTGCGTGCGGGTAAAATCCACCTGTCCGCACAGGTCGATCTGGGAATCTTTGAGCATGGTGTTTCCTCTTTTCCAATGGTTTTGCTCCATTGTAGCACAAAAAAGGCCAGCAAAAAAGAGAGCGTTTCCGCTCCCTTCGTTTTTGGATCATTCTTCGTCTTTTTCATGCCGCTTGGCGGGCACGACGATGCATCCGAACAGGCTCAGGATGTACACTGCAAATGCTGCAACGGTCGCCTTGCCGCCCAAGTGCGGGTCCAGCTGCCCCGCCACCGCCAGAGATGGCGGCAGCAGCAGCATAGACGCCATAGACCAGACACGGAACGCCCGCAGCACATACCGCCAGTTGCGGTTGTTGTAGTAGACGCCCGGGATGTGGATGTGCATAGCCCCCTGTGCAAACTGGGCAATGCGGTTTTCATCATAGTAGCGGGGCAGGGTCTCCGCCATCCAGAAAAAGGCATACGCCCCGTAGATCACGCCAAACCCCACGCCCAGCACGAGGCAGGTCTGCCCCATCTCGGTGGGAGCCAGCCCCAGCAGCCAGACCGCCAGCGCCTCTGCCACGCCCAGCACGCAGCAGATGAGGTATACGGGCAGATACCGCTTCACCCGGGCCTGTTGGCGCTCGGGCGGCTCCACCGGGAACGCCAGCGCCCTGCGGATGAGCGCCTCCACCTCTGCGGCACTGTAGCGCTGCTCCTGCACGGCCCGGCGCCCCTCCAGCAGTTCTGTTACCGACACGCCCAATGCCCCTGCCAGCGGCAGCAGTAAGGCCACGTCCGGCAGGCTGAGGCCCCGCTCCCACTTGCTGACCGCCTTATCGGAGACATAGAGCCGCTCGGCAAGGTCTTTCTGGGTCCAGCCCTTCTCCCGGCGCAGCTGGTTCAAAAACTGTCCAAAGGCTGCGCGGTTCACTTCCGTCGTTTCGCTCATATCGGTGTCCTCTCTTTCTGCCCTTCGGCACCCTGAGTGTACCGCACCCCCGCCCATTGTGCAACCGACGGGGAGTAGAATCCGCTCTCTTACGCCGGATTTTCACGGTCACTCGCTCAAGCCGCACAGCTTGTAAAGTGCCTCGATGCAGGGGCCTTTGCACGCCATATAGCCCTCGATATCCTCCGGGAAACGGCGCGCAGCGTCCTCCTTACAGGCGCTGTAGCGCGCCACAGCCTCCGGGTGGGTGCGCAGAAAATCCCGAAACACCAGATGGCGGTGCAGCTCCTCGGAATCTGCCGGGCAAACGTACAGATGGTGCAGCCGCAAATGGGGCTTGCCGGTGTAGCAGAACGCCTCCCGGTCCGGGATGCCAAGATCTCCCTCATGGGTGTAACCGATGGCCGCCAGCCGCTCCACGATCTGCGGAAAGACAGCGCGATCCGGCATCACCACATCAATGTCGATGCAGGGCTTAGCGGAAAGTCCCTCCACCGAAGTGCTGCCAACATGCTCAATGGCAATGGCTAGCCCGTCGAGGGCAGACGCGAGTTCCTGCCGGATGGCCGCAAAATCCGCCTTCCACGCAGGGTCGTAGGGCAGTACCACAACATGTGTCGTTCTCATATCTTCATCCCTTTCTCTGCAAAAACAAACCCCTGAAGAATTTCTTCCTCAGGGGCTTCCTATAAGTCGGCGACTACCTATTTTCACGCGCCGTTTCCAGCAACTATCTTGGGCACGAGTGAGCTTAACTTCTGTGTTCGGAATGGGAACAGGTGGAACCTCACCGTCATCGTCACCGACCATATGACTGGCTCAGTATCCCATACGGTCTACTGTTTGTCCAGTGTTTCTTAGAAGGACGTGCCTTCAAAACTGAATAATCACTGCTCACATTTTTT